>DCBH01000084.1:0-5227 GCA_002313415.1 Flavobacteriales bacterium UBA1112 | reverse complement strand
TCTTAGGCTCCGCTTTTTTCTTAGCCTCAGCTTTTTTCTTAGGCTCAGCTTTCTTCTTTGGCTCGACCTTTTCCTCAGGCTCGGACGCATCCGTTGCATCATTCACCTCTTTTGACTCGTCCTCCTCCTTGGACCCGGCAGTCTCAATTGACTCAGCAGCCTTCTTCGACGCAACCTTCTTTTTTGGTGCAGCCTTCTTTTTTGGTGCTTCATCTTCTGAATCCCCGTCCATTTGCTCCTTGAGTGCCGTCAAAACGTCCAAGTCACCAAATGTGCTTTTCTCCACACTTGCATTCACTGAGTCCATCATTCGGGTGGAGCCTCCTCCTGAAGTACGGGATTTCTTGGTCCCTTCAGACTTGGCTGGTCCCTCCTCGTGGGTGCGCAAGTGACTCACCGTAATGCGCTTGGCGTTGCGATTGAATTCCAAAACGACAAATTCGTCTTGGCTATCAACGCCTAACGTGCTGCCATCTTGCTTGACCAAATGCTTGGAGTGACACGTACCTTCCAACCCGTAAGGAAGGGCAATGGTTGCGTGACCGCCTTCGACTTTAACAACAGTCGCTTGATGCTTGCTTCCTACAGAAAACACACTTTCGAATACCTCCCATGGATTTTCCTCGAGTTGTTTGTGTCCGAGGCTCATGCGACGGTTTTCCTTGTCTAACTCAAGCACGACAACCTCAATGTCGTCTCCCACATTGCAAAACTCAGAGGGATGCTTGATTTTCTTGGACCAGCTGAGATCAGATATATGCACAAGCCCATCAATGCCCTCTTCCAATTCCACGAACAAGCCGAAATTGGTAAAGTTGCGCACCGTGCCTTTCTGCTTTGATTCCACGGGGTATCTCGCTTCGATGTCCTCCCATGGGTCTTTTGAAAGTTGCTTCAGACCAAGGGACATCTTGCGCTCTTCTCGGTCAATGCCCAAAACCACACACTCGATTTCATCATTCACGTTGAGGAAGTCTTGTGCACTTCTAAGGTGTTGTGACCAAGAAATTTCGCTCACGTGCAAAAGACCCTCCACACCTGGAGCAATCTCTACAAAAGCCCCGTAGTCTGCCATAACTACAACGCGGCCTTTAATTTTGGTTCCTTCCACCAAGTCCTCTGACAATGCATCCCATGGGTGAGGCGTCAGCTGCTTCATACCCAGTGCGATGCGCTTTTTGTCGTCGTCGAAGTTCAAAATCACAACGTTGATTTTCTGATCCACTTCAACCATCTCCTCAGGGTGTCCAACGCGGCCGTAGCTCATGTCTGTGATGTGTACCAACCCGTCGACACCACCCAAATCCACAAATACGCCGTAAGAGGTGATGTTTTTAACACTACCCTCAAGGACCTGGCCGACTTCGAGGCCCTGAATAATGAGGCGCTTTTGCTCCTCGAGCTCAGCTTCAATCAGAGCCTTGTGAGAAACAACTACGTTCTTGAATTCTTGATTGATTTTGACAACCTTGAATTCCATTTGCTTGCCTACGTACTCATCAAAATCCCGGATGGGCTTTACGTCTACCTGAGAACCCGGCAGGAAAGCTTCTAGACCAAATACGTCAACAATAAGTCCACCCTTGGTTCGGCATTTTACCGTGCCTTGGATGATCATGTCTTCGTCTTTTGCTTGGTTTACTTGATCCCAAGCATGGTAAATGCGAGCAGTTTTGTGGCTTACCACAAGTTGGCCGTTGGCATCTTCTTGTTTTTCAATGAAAACAGGGACCTTGTCGCCAGATTTCAACTCTGGGTTGTACCGGAATTCAGATGCGCCGATGACACCCTCCGACTTGTAGCCAATGTTGACCACCACTTCCTTCTTGCCAATCGAAATGACCGTTCCCTCAATGACTTCTTTCTCTTTGATTAAGGTCAAACTTGACTCGTACAAATCTTCGAGCCGCTTGCGCTCGTCGGGACTGTAATCATCTTGCTCGCTTTCAAATGCATCCCAATCAAATTCGCCTGTGGGCTTGGCCAACTCACGCGGCTCAGTGGGTACTGCCTCTTTCACATCCTCGGAATCCGACGCTTCCTCACTTTCCGCAGATGTCAAATCATCCTGAGACGAATGCTCTTCAGCATCTGAGGTGTCCTCATTTGACTCGTCAGAAGATGATTCGGGAGCAGATTCAGTTGCTTGATCAGCAGCCTGTTCTGCTGCTTCGCTGGCCTGGACGTCTTGGTTCTCCAAGTTCTCGTTTTCAGGCTTTTGGGTGTCGTCGTTCATACGTCACCAATGTTTGTGCCTCGCTGCAGGGGGCGCGGCGGAGTGATACTTCCTTTGCCCTGCCAAAAGATGAATGGGGCGCAAAACTACACTCCTCAGCCGGGAAAAACAACACAACAAGGCACATTTCAACCTCATCGAGAGAGCACCACCAACCGTTCCACACGCCCTATTTTTGAATCAACAAGGACATAAACTCCAAATAAACCCTGAGGAAGGACAGAGGTGCCAGCGGGCATCTGTGCGACTTCCCTTCCATCCAATGTCCTCAGGAATGCAGGATATCTCAATTGGATTGTGGGGTCGCCTGTCAACAGGTTGCTCCCGAGAATAATTCGCTCGCTTGTGGGCGTCCAACTTGAAACGCTCTCGGTGCAATCGTTGCATTGATTGGGTGTGGGATTCGATCCCCATTCAAAAGATCCAGTGCCGTTGGGAATTCTTGCGTAGGAGTCGTCTGGTTGACTGGCACCAAAATGAACGCTGTCCGCAATGGTAAATCCATCGGGCGAGCGCAACACCAAAGACTCTCCATCATTGTTCAGTCGGAATTTCATGTGATTCCATCCTTGCTCTGAATCGTCATCTGCCCATAGGAGCAGATATCCCTGAGGTTCAATCACAGCATCGGATCCTGCATCAATCGGAACGCGCCATTTGGTGGGGTTGTTCAACCTGTCGGTGAGATAGTACCCAGACAAATCGATGGCGTCCTCGCTGAGATTGTGAATTTCAACCCAATCCTCAAGCTCACCTGCCTCATCCAGCAATCCACCAAGGCTGTAGGTCACACACTCATTGATAACTACAGGAGCAGGTGGAACAATCACCAGCGAATTGGTGACTCGTGGCGTTGGTGTATCGAAAAACACAAAATTTCCAGCGCCATCAAATTCTCGACCAAATGAAACGTTGGGAACCGTCGTCTCAATGTAATATTCATCTGCAACAACCATGTCTGGTCCGATGAGCCAAATGGTCTGACTTTCAACATTAGGAACCAAGTCAAGGTGATGACCTCCCTCCTCAGGCTCCCCATCTAACCACAACAACAAAAACCCCTCTCCCTCAATGGTCGTTTCGACCGGATTGTCAATCGGCAAGGTGTAAGAATCACCACCCAAAACGCCAATGGTATATCCCCCCAAATTGACTTGCGAAGCATTGGGGTTGTAAATCTCCAACCACGGCTCCAACTCAAAAAGTTCATCCACCAATACACTTGTGTTTTCGAGCAACACTTCATTGATGTACAAGAATGGCGTGGAAACAGCCGTTTGAAAATTCTCAGCTTCCGGAGTAGGCACATTAAAGTATTCCCACGTGTCACAGCCGTCACAAGACCTGCCGTAACTGATGTCTGTTTGCTGAGGAGGATAAACGAGGGAATCCAAAACCGTCATACCATCAGGTTCAGTGAGCCAAAGTCCCTCGTTCTCTGAACTCAATTTGAAATTGGCGTGCAGAACACCTTGAGCGCTGTCCTTGTCCAACCATATGATCATGTGGTCTCCAGGTGGCAGAAAGGTCGTGCCAGGATCTGTATCCGGAATGGTGTATTTGGTCAGATTCTCCGGGTCGTCTGACAAGTGGTAGCCTGAAAGTTGAATCAATCCTCCAGGATTGTATATCTCGACCCAGTCATCAAACTCAAGAAAATCGTCGTAATGAATAAGGTCGTTGGAAGTCATGATCTCATTCAAGATTGGAGTTTGGGTCCTGCCAATCGACACGTAAAGCAGCATGAATGCCGCGAAAATGACCGGTCGCATTGACCCATGATTGCCCTGCGTGTTATTCATGCTGATGGTTTGTCATCTACAAACGGTCATTCCTGGACCAGCGTTGCGTTGGTGAATCCTTCTGATGAAATCGACCTTAGCAACTGTTCCGCTTCGTTAAGGTCGTTCAAAGAGCGTGAAAAATAGGTCGTTTGACCGAACAACTGAACACTTCGAACCCCCCAATCAGCGGCTTTGATGAGCAACGACGCCACATCTTGAGATGGTACTGTGCCATAATACTTGGCGATGTCCACATGCCATGAGTTCGCTTCGCCCGCCAAAACGAGATTAGAAGACACCAATGCAGGTGAAGCATGGGCCTCCATATGCTCGATTCCAGGTTGTTCTTGACCGCTTGGCCCATCCAAATCCTCGACCGAGCCACCTGAAGGTGATGCATCCGTGGGACTTTCATCGACCACCACTTCGGTCACATTATCCTCATTTGTCCCATGATTTGTGTCTTCCAGGGCCAAGAATAAATCGTCGGACATCTCCTCTTCCGGTCTTACGACTTCTCGTTCACCATCTTTCAATCGTACGATGAATGCATCTTCAAATGCATCGAATTGTTGAAGTTCTGATAGCCTTGACATTGTAGATTCTTTGTCCTGTCTTATGCCGGCGTACCATCTGGCCAACCCGTCGTTAAAAGGCTCGTAAATCAATCGCTCTCCTGCCATTTCAATCCATTGCTTTTCAGGCAAACCACGAAATGCACCAACTTGAACAGCGTACCACGTCCCACGTAAATTTCCCAAAGCCACTGGTGCTCCATTGGCCCATAAATTCTCATGGCCCCATTGATGCGATTCTGAGTATCCTTCACTTGAATTTGGGGCCATTTCACCATACGCAATGGCCGATGAATCCACAGATAACGTGGCCGCATCATCCGTTTGCAATTCTGCCTTTGTGGCTTCCCTCTCCGTCAAGTCAATGCTCATTTGAGGAATCAAGGTTGTCCAGCCATTCTCGTCTCGAAATACCTCGTAAGAATCGAGTATACGTTGGCGTATCAACCATGACTCAATGGACTGCATCAGGTTGGACGATGCCTTCCGAGGAAACACCAAGACCCATCTCTTGAGTCCATTCTTCCCCTGCTGCTCTTCGAGTGCAGTGCCTGCTGGCAAAGATTCCAATTGTGGTTCTTGCTTAAACCAACCCAAATGAACACCTCTTGACCCCTCGACATCAGGTTGGG
>DCBH01000030.1:1335-18572 GCA_002313415.1 Flavobacteriales bacterium UBA1112 | reverse complement strand
ATGAATGGATATTGGATGATGGGGGACAACCGTCACCGTTCTGCTGACAGTCGGATGTGGGGATTTGTACCCGAGGATCACATTGTGGGTCGTGCAACACTGACTTGGTTCAGCAAACAAAACTCAGCGCAGCATGGCGAATCAAAAATTCGTTGGGATCGGATACTGCGGCCTGTGGAATGATTGCCAATCATGCCCGCTCCTCCGCTGTTACCCGCTGCTACATTTCCACCAATGACATGGTTTCGACTCGCGAGTTTGCCCAACGCGACCGTGTGTATCAATGAGAACTTTGTGAAGCAAAGTCTCAGAAACAGGGTTGCATTGGTCAACACTCAAGGTCCCATTGAGGTATCCTTGCCCGTTCACCGCCGGAGGGCCGCTTCGCGCGCTTCCAGGGACGTGATGTTCACTGCTGCCGTGAAGCCCGCTTTGTTGCTCAAAGTCATTCGCACAAATTGCGGTCGCGCTCCTTTTTTTGATCATTATTTCCCAGACATTGAAGACTGGGCGCAACGCCACCTCAACCAAGGACAGCCTTGGCTCGACGCCGCCCTCGCCTCCACCAAATGGAGCTGTGACATGCTTGGAATCGAACACCCTTTGTCCTCCACGAAATTTGACGATGGTGAGGCCTGGGATGATTGGCGCAACAAAGCACGATGGAAACATGTAGATCTGCATCGATACCCACAAGTGTTTGAAGACAGACTTGGATTTGTGCCTGGCCGGTCAATTTTGGATGTGCTTTTTCACCTCGGACCTGAGGCCTCAACCCTACATTCGCAGCATGGAGCTTGAGACATTGCGCAGAACAGTGCTGCACAAGTGCCACCTAAAAGCAGGGGCGAAGATGGTGCCATTTGCTGGTTATGAAATGGCGGTGCAATATGAAGGGCTTAAGGCAGAGCACGAGGCGGTACGAACCAAATTCGGCATGTTTGATGTCAGTCACATGGGCGAGTTTTTCATTGAAGGTCCTGAAGCCCTCGACCTCATTCAATGGATCAGCTCCAACGATGCATCAAAACTCGTTGACGGCCAAGTGCAGTACTCCTGCTTGCCCAACGGTCGAGGTGGCATCGTGGACGACATGTTGGTCTATCGTTTTACGGCAGACCAATACATGCTGGTTGTCAATGCGAGCAACCGAACCAAAGATTGGCAATGGATTCAAAAACAAATCACAGACAAGTCGTTTGAAGTCACAATCACAGATCGAAGCGAAGACTATGTTCTTCTCGCCGTGCAAGGACCTCAGGCCGACAACGCGGTCGCAAGACTTTCGCCCAAACGGAAAGATGGGGGCAACTGGCATCCTCTGAAGTATTACACGTTTACAGAAGCGGTCTTGCTCGGCACCGAAGTTTTCATCTCTGCAACAGGGTATACGGGTGCAGGTGGGGTGGAAATCTACCTTCCCATCAGCTCCGCTGAGACACTTTGGGAAGCATTCCTCAAGGAAGGTGTTCCTCCCTGTGGGCTCGGGGCGCGAGATACATTGCGCATGGAAATGGGTTTCTGCCTGTACGGAAACGACATTGATGACAGTACCTCCCCCCTTTCCGCTGGATTGGGTTGGATCACCAAATTCAACAAAGACTTCGTAGACCGCAAACGTCTTGAAACTGAGAAAATACAAGGTTCTGAAAGGCAGTTGGTTGGTTTGGTGATGGACGACCGAGGCATTCCGCGGCAGGGATATGAGGTGATGACGTCGGAAGGTCATGTCGTGGGCAGAGTCACAAGTGGCACCATGTCGCCATCATTAGGCCACGGAATCGGCATGGCGTATCTTGACGCGTCTTCTGCCACTGAAGGAACCGCGCTTCACGTTCAGATTCGCAACAAATCTGTCGCCTGCCACGTGGTTCGCTTCCCCTTCTACAAGGGTTAACCAGTTGACACCGAAGGTGGACAATGCCCCGCCAAAGAATTGGACCCGCAACATGAACCGAATTGAAGTTTGTTTTTCTCCGGGAGAGTATCACCTGTATGAAGCTGATTTTCAACTTATTGTCGTCCTAGATGTACTTCGAGCTACATCTGCGATTTGCACCGCCATGGAATATGGCGTCAAGGAAATTATTCCAGTAGCAACCTTGGAGGAAGCACGAAATCATCAAGCCAAGGGAGTCTTGGTTGCTGCAGAGCGCGGAGGACAAATCGTGAAAGGATTCGATTTGGGGAATTCGCCCTACAGCTACATGAACCCTGAATTGAAGGGGCAGACCGTGGTATTGACCACAACCAATGGCACCAAAGCCATCAACATGGCCAAAACCAAAGACACCGTGGTTGTAGGTTCTTTGAACAACCTCGACGCCCTCTGCACTTGGTTAATCGAGCAAAAGCGCGACACTTTAATACTCGGTTCTGGATGGAAAGACAAATTCAATCTTGAAGACACCATTTGCGCAGGAGCCATTGCCGACAAGTGCTTGGAATCGGGTCTATTCTTTGCCGATGAAGACAGTACAGTCGCATCGAAGTTTATTTTCCGCTCCTCCCGTGAAAATATGTTTGCCTTCCTCAAGGCCTCCTCGCATCGACGGAGACTTCGAAAGCTCAATTTGAACGAAGACGTGAAGTATTGTTTGACGCCAAACAACTGCACGGCCATTCCCATTTTAAAAAACGGTTCATTGGTTCGAATGAATCATGAAACCATCGAAAACGCCGCCATCTGATCTTCTCTATTGTTTTTTTGCAATCGAGATATTCAGCCTCCTCTTGCTGATTTCTTCTTGGGGATTTGTCCCACACAGACATCTCCACGCCAAGGCTTGGTCAGCCCTACCAGTCCAACTTCGACATGCCTTAGGAAACGATCCCACGCCGCTGATTTCGAGAGCCACGGACGCCGATTCTCGCAAGCATACCGACAGTCTTGAATCGCCGCGCCATTTCATTGATCTGGATGATGCAACAACTGAAGGCTTACAACTTTGGGGACAGAACTGGGCTGATGCAAAACGCGTTTTGATTCAACGCGATTCCTCACTGTCCTCAAAGCGATACGGCATTCTGCCTTGGCAATTGGAGTGGAGCTACAAGCAATTGGTGAACTCATGGTCGCCAAAAGACAGCACGGAACCAGATTTAGACCAAGTCATCCGCGCCGCAGCAGATTTGGGCCACTATCTCAGTGACGCACATGTTCCACTTCATACATCTGGAAACTATGACGGACAACGAACAGGACAACGCGGCATTCACGCCTTGTGGGAAACCCATGCTGTAGAGTGGCTCCTTTACGGGCGCGACCTCAAAGCATGCGGGAAGATCGATGCGTTATCCATGCCATACGATCCGGTTTGGACCCCATGGGAAGTCATCCAAGAAAGTCACGCTTTGGTACCCGAAATTTTGGCGGCAGAACGAACTTGGACAGCACTATGTGCGAAACGTGGCCAAGGTTTTCAGCGTCGCGGCCGCACCATGCACCTTGCGCCAACATCCTCATCTCTTGCCATTTGGGACAGCCTGACAAATGGGCATACGTGGCCGCGATACTGCATCGCAGCCCAACGAATCGCCGCGGCTTGGCACAGTGCTTGGCTAGACGCTGGGCGCCCTCTTGGTCAAAGCCGGAGTAGAACAACCTGGCGACAAAAACTTGCATTGTACCTTCCAAAGCGTTGGAGCAACTGGCTACTGACCGATCCAAACCGCCCATGACAAGCCATTTCAAAATCTGGATCATGGACCCTTTTCATGCTGGGTCGCACGCTGCATGGTCGAAAGGAATGAAGCAGGCGTTGCAAAGAGCTGGACATGACGTCACATTGCACACCTTGCCTGGACGACACTGGAAATGGCGCATGCATGGTGCCGCTGCCACATGGGCGTCAAAGATGCGCCGGGCGTCTCCACCCGATGTCCTCATCACAACAGACATGTGCGACGTGGCTCAATTGCGCGGTCTGATGCCACCAGATTGGGCCTCAGTGAAATTGATTACGATGTTTCACGAAAATCAGTTGACCTTTCCATGGTCCCCTCATGACCCGGACAAAAACAATGGTCGCGATGGCACCTACGCCTACATCAACCTTAGCTCTGCATTGGTCTCGGACGCCATTTGGTTCAACTCGCATCACCACATGAATGAATTCATGCGAGAAGCCAACGTATGGATGAAAACCATGCCAAAACCTCATGTACCCAATCTTGTCAAGCAATTGATCCCCAAAGCTCGAGTGATGCATTTGGGCCTCGATCTTCAAAACTGGGAACAGCACCAAAGGCCAAGGAGAAACAACCTCACTCAGGATATTCCGACTGTCCTTTGGAACCATCGCTGGGCGTGGGACAAAGGAACCGACGCTTTTGTCTCTTTCGCGCGAGATGTGATACGACAAGACATTTCAGCTCAATTTGTCATCCTTGGACAATCCTTCAATCGCATGCCTCGAGGCTGGGAAACATTGAGGGAGGAACTGGGCAAACGTTGTCTGCACTGGGGATATGTCGAATCTCGTGAGGAATACATATCATGGTTGTGGGAATGCGATGTGGTGCCCATTGAACCCCACCAAGAATATTTTGGAATCAGCGTGGTCGAAGCCATGCGATGTGAAGTCTTGCCCTGGGTGCCCCAGGCCCACGCCTACCCAGAAACGACGCCCAACGATGTCGAATTTGTACCGAGCAAAAACTGGATCGATGCGCTTCAAAAGGGGATGTGGCGACGCTCTGAAGAAAATCGCATTTCTTGCCGTCATCAAGCGATGAAATTTGATTGGACCTATCGGGCACCAATCATCGCGGCAGAGTTGACTCGCGCGCTCGAATCAAAATTTTAAGGTGCAATAAGTCCGAGGGAACGCATCTTTTCTGCCATACCTTTTGGAGGACGACAGGGACGTCCAGATTTCGCATCCACAAAAACAAGGAAAACATCGCCTACGGCGAGTAGGTCGTCTCCGTGAAAAACCTCACTTCGCAAATTCAACTTGGTCGTTGGCTCCGCCAAGATGTGAGTTCGAATGGAGAGTTCCTGATCATAGCGGGCGGGCTTCTTGTATGTCAGGTTCAATTGAACAACGGGAAGAAGCAGACCTGCCTTTTCCAATTCAGCGTAAACCCAACCCGCATCACGCAGCAACTCCACGCGGGCGGCCTCTAAATATGCAGCATAGGTGCCGTGGTATACCATATTCATGCAATCGGTATCTGCATACCTCACACGCAATTGATGAACGTGACGAGTGCCGTCAGAGAATTGTTGAAATGCGGCCATCATGCAAAGATGGATTGCGAGGATATAACATATCTAAAAAACACGATTTTATGAAAATATTCAAGTGAAATACACTTAAAGAATTGATAATGAGCACCTGAAACCTCGGTCGATCTCCATCGCTATTTCAAACCTATAGTAACATAAATTTTTCAGAAATCTTTGAATGATTTAGACTGTCAGAATTCGTCAAAAATCAAGGGGTCAGAAATTTTTTTTTGAGAAAGTTTCTCCAAACATTCGCATTCTATTTCAAGTTCGAATCGTGTCATCTTTTTTGTGACACATTCGCACTTGTCGAAACCCATTTGTAGAATTCAATCATCCAAAACCACATGAACCAAGATCACGTCAGTGTCTGGGCACAATGCCTTGATGTCATCAAAGACAACATCAGCGCCCAAGCGTTCAAAACGTGGTTCGCCCCCATCAAGCCTGTCAAACTTGACGGCCCAATCTTGACGATTCAAGTCCCGTCCCAGTTCTTTTACGAATGGCTCGAAGAGCACTACGTATCCTTGCTTCGCAAAACGGTAAGAAAAGAACTTGGACCGGATGCGCGCTTGGAATACAGCATCATCATGGAACATGTCCATGGGAGTGCGACAAGCAGTCCTTATACCGTCAACATGCCCACCTCAGAAGTTCGTGCCACACGCAATGCTGAAGTGGCCATGCCAATTGTTGGCGAGCCCGCTCCAATAAAAAATCCGTTTGTGATTCCAGGTCTGCGCAAACTCAATATTGACTCTAACCTGAACCCCAACTACGTTTTTGAGCACTTCATCGAAGGGGAATGCAATCGTCTGGCACGAAGCGCGGGATTTGCCGTGGCAAACAAACCTGGTGGCACAGCATTCAATCCACTCCTCATTTACGGTGGCGTAGGTCTAGGGAAAACCCATCTTGCGCATTCGATTGGTTTGGAAATCAAGAATCGCCAACCTGATAAGACTGTTTTGTATGTGAGCTCTGAACGGTTCACGCATCAGTTCATCGACGCCGTGAGGAACAACACTGTCAACGATTTCAGTCATTTTTACCAAATGATGGATGTACTCATCATTGACGATGTACAGTTCTTCAGCGGCAAAGAGAAAACGCAAGATGTATTCTTTCACATCTTCAATCACCTCCATCAAACTGGAAAGCAAATCGTATTGACTTCCGACAAGCCGCCAGTTGAAATGCAAGGCATGGAACAGCGTCTGCTTTCGCGGTTCAAGTGGGGGTTGAGTGCAGACCTTCAAGTACCTTCTCTGGAAACCCGCATGGCCATTCTAGAAATGAAAATTCATGCCGACGGCATCGAGTTGCCACGCGAAGTCATCGAGTACCTTGCTTACAGCATCACCACAAACGTTCGTGAATTGGAAGGTGCACTTATTTCATTGGTGGCACAAGCAAGCCTCAACCGCAAGGCAATCACACTCGACTTGGCGAAACACATGATTGACAAGTTTGTCAAGAATACCGCTAGGGAGGTAAGCATTGATTACATCCAGAAAGTGGTTTGCGACTACTTTGATTTGCCAATTGAGCTCCTCAAAAGCAAAACGAGAAAGCGTGAGATCGTCCAAGCGCGTCAGATTTCAATGTACTTCGCCAAAAAAATGACCAAGTCATCTCTAGCCAACATTGGCTTGCATTGTGGCGGAAAAGACCACGCAACCGTTCTGCACGCATGTCGCACCGTGAACAACCTGAGTGAGACGGACAAACACTTCCGAAAGTATTTGGAAGATTTGGAGAAAAAGTTGGCCATCCACTAGGGCGGTGTCGGCAATGTAAAAAGGTCTCCCACGGGAGACCTTTTTTGATGTTCAGTTGGAGCGAATCACAGGACAGCTCAACTTTTTTAAATCAACACATTCATGGCAATTTCTTCACCACAACGAGTCCTTGTCGTGTGTCTCGGCAACATTTGCCGGTCGCCAATGGCCGAAGGACTGCTGCGGCATCACATTCAAAAGAAAGACTTGCGAATCGAGGTTGATTCAGCCGGCACCAACGGCTACCACAATGGGGAGGCCCCAGATCATCGTGCGCAGGCGGAAATGCGAAGACACGGCATTGAGATTGCTGCACAAGAATCTCGTCAAATCAAAAGAGATGATTTGGATGGGTTTGATTTGATTTTGGTGATGGACTCTAACAACTTCCAAGATGTGATGGAGTTGGCAGGAGATCGCGCAGACTGGAAAAACAAAGTGCAGATGATCCTTCAAGAAAACGACGTTCCAGACCCTTACTTCGGGAATGCTACAGGCTTTACCAAAGTCTTTCAACTCTTGGATGAAGCCGCGGATTCATGGTCTGAACAATGGCGCAAATCGCAATGAGTATTTCATGCACAATAGGGTAATGAAGAACCCACATTGCCGCTGCAACCCACTCCAGCGAAATCTCGATGTTCTTGCTAAAATGGGCACTGCGATGTGCTCTTTATTCAAATCAATTGCGCATGAAATCTCGCATGAATTGACAGCGATTGTAGGCATCGACCCCTTCGCGAACAGCCCGGCGCACAGTCACATCTCTCTCTGCGGCCCATGTTATCAAACCCCCTCCAATTGCAGCGTGAAATGTCCCGAGAACTACCGCATCCTCAAGCTTTGTGATTCCCAGGGCGGATTCCGCAATGCCCAAATTGCCAATCACCCAACTCCATGCTCGAATCCGTTTGGCGCGAAGAAACAACTCTCTGGCTTCTATACAGGAACTGCATCGACCTGCAGCTTGACCCGGGCGAAGCGTTTCCCCGTGCAAAACAACTCGAGTCCCATTGGCGAATAAGCCCGACTTCACGACCATCTCACCCTCCAAATGCTGCCCAATACAAGTCATCGTAAAGCACCACATGGTGAACATCCAAATGGCTATACGGACAAAGCTCATTGGAAAAACTTTCAACTCCCCCCGATGCAGCCTAGCCTGAGTTGTCATTGGTCTGGAACCGCAGGTAAATGTTATTTTTGCCTGCCAAAAAGCCACTGAGAGCCAAGCCCAAAGGTGATTGTAGCAGGTAGTATTAGGCCCATCTCAAGCCTCAGAATGTTTGATTCCCAATCGTCGCTGAACGCAAATCCAAATGAAGCCCCTGGAGCCACAAAACGTTCGGTTGGTTCCACTAAGAGATGCACCACCGCGGTGAACTCTGAATTCCTTTCCTGACGATTAGAACTGAACATGAACCTGGGATTGACACATAACATATTACCATCGTCGCTGTTGGCGACCGGGAAGTAAAGTTGAGCCGGCAAGGAAAATGCGAATTGATTGTCGAAGGACCACTTGTGTCCAAATTCAAGAAATGCGTAAGGAACGGAAAAACTACCGCTTTCCATTCGGCGTTCAAATCGAACCCGAACATCCCTGTTTGCGGTGATCCCATGATCGTAGATGGCCAGCACAGATCCTCCTGGGTTGGACCATGCTCCCTCGGGGTTGCCCGTCCCTCCCACTGTAATTTTCGATTGTCCCTCTTGCAAAGAATGCGCAGAATCAAACATCGTCGATACAGGATGAAAGCAACCTGTACTCCCTGTGATTAAGCCAATTGCCAAGAAAAAAACGCCGACTTTTCGAAGGGAGACCCACGCTTCGAACAACCGTTGTTTGCTCCAAAGACTAGGCAAACCACCTTGGGCACCAAGGATGGTCAAAGAAAAAGTTTGATTGTTCAATTTCATATTTCCAAAAGTAGAATGTTAACACCAAATCCAATTTCTGATGGCGTGTGCCCCACGAGAGAACACCTCAATGAGGGTTGCGAGACACCACGGCGAGCACATATGCACCATTTCTCAACACATGCCCACTTCATGATTGACCGAAAGGATTGTTCCAACTGCGTCGTTGTAAAGGTCGCGATTGGTACATTGTTTGCGTGAAAATGTATCTTTTTCCTTGGAGCTTGGTTGTCTTCTTGGTGTTCACGCATTGCTCAACACCGAATGAATGCAATACCACATACGACTCACATCAGCCCGACACTCTGACCGTGGTAGCTTCCAGACTTTGGTCGAGTGGGACTTACCAAAATTATCTGGGGGCCCTTGCAAAACAACATGGTCACATCATCAAGTGGGTCAACGCATCAGAATTGGATGCATTGCAACTTGCTGGCGTACTTCAGGAGACCGATGGGATTTTACTTACGGGAGGAGCCGACATCCATCCTGCGCGGTATTTACAAGCACAAGACTCGATTTCTTGTGGTACCATCGACACCCAACGAGACTCGCTCGAGTCTTTTCTTTTGACTTGGGTGGACCGCACCCATATTCCATGTTTTGGAATCTGCAGAGGCATGCAATTCATGAATGTCCATGGAGGAGGAACGCTGCACCCTCACTTGCCTGATTTTTTGGGAACAGATGCGCATCGAGCAGGGAACGAGGAACATCATAGAGACACGACCCATCAAGTACGCGCCTTGCTGCCCGTGGCAGGAGTGCAAACAGGTTCCCACAGCAAGGTGGTTTCACATCACCACCAGGGGGTAAATAAACTCGCTGAGACCCTCGAAATGTGGGCCTGCAGCCCCGATGGTCTTGTGGAAGGGCTGCGCCGCATCGACACCATACAATACCCCTGTTATGTTGGTGTTCAATGGCACCCCGAGCGTTCAGATAAAAATCAGGATTTGGTTGAACCCCTTGGAACTTTTTTCATTCAGTCGATGCAATGAAGCCTCTGAATGCAATGTAAAAATTGTACCACAACTGCACCCCCAAACCTTGAACTTATCACCTCAAAACCAATCGCTGGACATTGTCCCATTTGCTCCAAAACATAAAAGAGCATTTTTCGAATTGAATCAAGCGTGGTTGGAAGCTTCTTTTTTGATTGAGCCTTACGATTTACAGGTGCTACAACATCCGGAAGAGATGATTTTGAGGAAGGGCGGTGTGATATTTTTTGGCCTTCTTCGCGGAGAGGCGATTGCGACATTTGCACTCACACCTGTTACGCCAGGTGTGATGGAGCTGAATAAGATGGCTGTCAGGGAAGATGTTCAATCTCTTGGCATTGGCCAAGAATTGATGCGTTTCCTTATCGCAAAATGTGAACAAATGCACGTCCACACCATCGAGCTATACTCTCACTCCAAGCTGAAAAGTGCGATTCACATTTACCGTAAATTTGGTTTCGCTGAGGTCGCCTTACCTGACGAATGCATTTATGAAAGGGCAGACATCCGGATGCGCCTACATCTGTAAATAGAAACCACAAATCGTCCATGAAAGCTGTCTCTTCAACTCGTAACATTGATGTCCCTGCGTCTCAACTTTGGCAAGGCATTACTTCAGAGCACCACCTCGAAGCATGCCACCCCTACATCCAAAGGCATTCAAAAAGTGCAAAAAAGTCAGCCATCGCCGATGAAATCACATACTTAAACAACGTCGTTTTTACGAGAGAGTCCACGTCATGGATGGAGGGGCAAGGTTATGATTTGCTCGTAGGAAAAGCATCAGAGCCGAAGAATGAAGTTCAGTGGCGCATCACACCGGTCAACGAGACGTCCTGCCAGCTCACAATTGCCGTAACGCCTCGTGCAATTGAAAAACTACCAAAAGTTATTCGGAACCTCGCCCTCATCCTCTTCGTGAGGCGACAAGTCGCACTTTATCTCGATGCTGTGACAAGCGGAATCAAATCTTGGATGGAATCTGGGGCACCTGTGGACAAAACCGCTTACAAAAAGCATCGTTGGTTTTGTCCCTAAAGAAATATCGATTGGAGGCAGATTTCTGCTTCAGACTGCTCGCCATCCTGAAGCCCTGTGATCTTTCAAAGCTGACCTCGAAATAATCAGGCATAGATCATCACCAAAACCATCCTCGATGCAGTTGAATCCTGCTCCCTGCTGTCGAATCTCAAATGATACAGCCAATTTGAATTTTTGCCATTTACATGCCCATTGCCGTGTCTGAAAACCGACCCATCAGCGTCATCATCCTCAATGGATTCCTCGGTTCAGGGAAGACCACGTTGTTCAGGAACTTGTTAACCCAATCGAAAAAGCTTAATCTCCACATCGGCGCCATTGTCAATGACATGAGTGAACTCGACGTGGACGGAGAGCTTCTTGGAAACAATCCCGCGATTGAAGAAGGAGATAGCCCACTCATTTCGATTCATGCTTGTGTTCTGAGTAGTCAACAAGGGCTCAAAAAGCTCGCGTCAGCTTTAGATAAATTGACTCAATTCACGACACAAAAGACACAACTCATCCTGATTGAAACGTCAGGCAGTTGTCACCCCATGCCTTTGATTCAATTTTTTAAAGAATACAATGAAATGACGCTGACTGGCGTATTCACTTTGGTGGACAGCCTTACTCTTTGTCACGATTTTGAAAACGGTCAATCCCTCGTCCCAGCATTTCAAAAGAACCTCGCCTCAGGCCTCCGTGACACCACAAACTTGCTCGTTGAACAAATTCTATTCGGTTCTCACATTTTCCTCACCAAAGCAGATCGCATCCCGGACCTGCAACGCCATGCGTTGATTGAAACACTCCGCAACATCAATCCAAATGCGCCTGTACAGCAACTCCAATTTGGGAACATGTCGCTGTCATCTCTCCTTGATTTGCCCACTTACGATTTCCAAAGTGTGGCCATTTTAACCGAGGAATTGTCCCGAGAGCTCAGCACTGAAGTTGAGGCAGACCGACCCTACAACATTGCCACACGTGTCATTCGAAGTGACAAACCCTTCCACCCTACTAGACTTTGGGACGTGTGTCACGAGTATTTGAACGATCAAATCTATCGGAGCAAAGGTTTTTTTTGGTTGGCGAGCCGCGACAAATTCGCAATGCTGTGGAATCAAGCTGGAAGTGGAATCAACCTCGAAATTGTTGGTTCTTGGCGAGCGAGCATTGCAGAGGACGTCGACTCCGGTCTGACCGAGATGGAAATTACGGAGCTCAAAAAGAGGCTGGAGGACGAATCGGGACGTTTTGGCGATCGGCATTGCAATTTGACCGTAATCGGCGACAAATCGAACGTGGACGATTTTACCACTGCCTTGGAATCGTGCTTTCTCTCAGATGCAGAAATTGAAGTGTGGCGGAGCGGACATGAATTTTCAGACCCATGGCCGCAAACAATCAAAAAAGTCTGGAATTAAATCCTTATCTTAAGACAAAGAGTCTAATCATGCAGAAACGTTTCATTCAATTCCTCCTTACGTGGTACGCTGTGTTGCTTGCCTTTGTCTGTCTTATTTACTCTGTGAGTCTGGGTTTAATGGGGCAAACTGATGAGGCGCTATACAGTGCTCATTGGCCAGGGACCATTCTTCTTTTTTCCATCGCGATTAGGCAACGCAGAACCCCTAGGACATGAGTATTTCCATGTTCGTGACGGGATTCGTCATTTTCTCGTGCTACCTGGCTGTGATGATTTGGAACATCAACAATGGCCACAAAAGCGATGAGAAAGAGCGACGTTTTGACCATGGTGCAGACGACATCGACGCAGATGGCATGGGGGACTTTTCTAGATTTCCAAAGAGATTGGACGACTAGATGGACTGGCGTCGGTTTTGATTGATTCAATCATTTCGAAATGAGAATGAATGCTCAGACCGGCCACATTCAGTTGGCCACATGCAAACGAATGGTAAACTTTGATTCAACACGGTTGGAAATGGACTAAGGTGCCCTAATCGCAGGTCAAGGCAAATTCAGTCAATACAATGAGCACGTCTGATACTCCAACAACCCCATCACCATCGATGTCTGCGGAACACCCAGAAAAGCACCCGAAATCTCCGAGAACAAGAAGTGCATCGTTGACAGCGACGATTCCATCCGAGTCAACGTCCGCTGGACACCCGCAACTCTCATATTCACAACTGCCGTCATCTTCAACAGCCTCGGGAACAAAATTGCAGGCAAGTGAATCCATACAACCCAGAACAACGATGGGGGCGACCTCGCATGAATGGTCCAATGGAATGGTAACACCAGAGGTGGGACTCGTGGGGTCCCAGCATTGGTAAAACTCAAAGTTATCGTAGGCATTTGCCTCTAGCAGTGGTTCTCGTATGAAGTGGCAATTGGGAATATTCATCACAGGGTCCAAAGCGCTAATCAAACCTCCCGAGACATGTGGGTGTTCGGAAGCGTCCTCTGGCAAAAGAGCACCTGCAAACGCAATGCCGAAATTTGACATCAAGTCAGCATTGCTTTGTCCTTCAACTGCCTCAGCATACGGGCCATATGCATCGCCCAGATTGGCCGATGTAATTGGCACATAAGAGGGCGCCTGCTCGAGATAAAAAAGCCGCATTTCGGGAAGCGATTCAGAGGACACGCGGATGCGATCCGGAATTGGAAACAATCTTGACTGAAACTCTGGTTCTGTGAGATAAACCTCCCCTGCCAGTGTTGCTCCGCCAAGGAGGTCGTAGTGAACAACTTCAGACGCAGGAAAAATGGATGGAGAGACAAAATTGACTCCATCAAAATGAAGGTCACGATCCCAACCAGGGGCCCTTGAGTCACGTTGTGGAGGAATGATTGCAAAATCAGTGAGGTTGTTAAACGCACCACCACACACAGTCACATCTCCTTGTGTAGGAGGTACCATGCCAATGTCGAAACCGGCGACATCACACTGTTCCCAGCGGCTTTCTCGAGCTACTGTAATGGCATTCAAAATACCTATGACATCCTCCCCTCCATCATTCCATAAATCCAGATTGCGGAATGTGAATCTCTCGCAATTTTGGAGCTCAATCCCGAATTTTCTGACATTCCACAATGTCAGGTCATCGAAGACCGAGTGAACGGTGGCCAAATAGCTTTCAGTGAGCTGAGTGATGTCTTCAAAAAGTGTGGCATGGACATAGTACGCGGCCAAGCCTTTACTCACAGAATAAGCCGTATTGCCTTTGAACTCGGATAGCGGAATCCACCAACTTTGAATGTTCTCAAGTCCAGGCAATAAGTTTCCATTGGGGATGTTCGCCACTTTGAACATGTTCTGTAAATCAAATTCGGTGTCCACCTCTCGTAAGCCCTCAGTCCAATAAATGAACCCGTGGCCCGAGCATCCGCTTGCGATGTTGTCCCGCACAACAACACCGCCACCATGGAACCAGAAACCGTCACCTTGGAAGGCAAAATCTTGTGTGGTTTCACGTACATCCACAGGTTCGGTGTCAGGGTTTAGAATGGGAAAGTCTGGGTTTACAGTACGAATGGCCAAATTGCCCACAAAACTCCCTATTTCGTCTCCAGATTCAGTTTGGAAGGCCCCACCAACAACGTTGTAACTGACGTTGCCTACAAAATCGACGTGCGAGCTGTGGTTGACATATGCCCACCCCGGATCGTCTTCAACCACGCAACCTTCAATGCGTGCAGGATCGCCCGCTGTTGGATTCACACCGCCTCGATGGAAATGGCAAGAGTAGCGGCCCCGAATGTTGGTATTTGCGCCAGCTTCAAACTCATCGGCAATGAGATTTGGGAAAATCCAATCATCGAGCTGCACCCTTTTGTTCGTCCGGCCCAATTGTTCGAAGCGAACGTAGCGCATATCTACGTCATGCGTATTCATGAACATCACATGTCCACGACGATCGAGGTCAGGATTCGCTGAGGATACAATCACATTTCGAGATAGGTTGGCCATGTGAACGTTCAACCCGAGCCTTGGTGAGATGTGATCAGTCGACAAAGGGGTGCTCAGTGCGATTGTAGCTCCATCAATGGAAGCAATCGTCCGAACCTCGTCAGAGGTTGGATCATCCCTGTCCGTTCCAGTGAGCACGACAGAGTCACCAACCTGCCATCCGATTGGCGACTCAGCCAGCACCACACTGGAACTGCCCGCGGATGCACCTTCGGCCAAAACGTGAAAAGGTGACTTCTGCGCACCACAAGCGCGAACCGCTCCCATAAAAATGCCCCCCTTGCCGAGTTGGCCGGGATCAGCCTCGAGATCAATGGGTCCGTCATCGACAAATGTGATGCGTGCAGTGACGTCTTGCGATATAGGATTCACTTCGCTCCCAACAATCAAGTGACTTCCGCTTGTACCGACAAGCGTCTCAATGCGGAGCTCGGTATTTGCATTCGATGAAAACTTGAGCGTTCCGTCAACTCTTAACGTCTTCAATGCTGAGGCAAAAATTCCGTCAACCTCAACCCATATGCCGGCAGGGATATGCACTCGATCCCCACCTCCAGGCAGGTCACCACCCCAAGTAGCCGCAGAACTCCACGGTCCATCCTGAACAGCAGTATGCGTGACTGCACTGAGAGGTGCAAGGCCCAATGGTCCCTGCGCATTCATGGATAACAGATTGCCAATCAACG
This sequence comes from Flavobacteriales bacterium UBA1112, assembly GCA_002313415.1. Classification (GTDB taxonomy): domain Bacteria; phylum Bacteroidota; class Bacteroidia; order Flavobacteriales_D; family Sanyastnellaceae; genus UBA11663. The sequence goes on along the minus strand of DCBH01000030.1, from coordinate 2,979 downwards.
ATACGATGCTGAGAAAGAATAGTGGTCTTGTCATCATGTAATATACCCTTAAGGTATTGACAAAAACCGGAATTCGTTTTGCCATCCGTGGTCTCGCTGTCATTCCAGAACAGGTCACTCCGTAAACCGAACGACCTTACGAACTTGACCGTTGGAAAGTTGCTGAATCAACAATTGTCCCGACGCGTTCGAAGGACAAGGACGCCCAAGAATGTCCCAGGTGCCTTGAACTGATGTATCATCCCTTGGCGGCGCTGTTTCAATATTTAAGGGCAATCCCGTATTGCATGTACTTTCAAAAAACTCCCACGCGACCAGACTGGCATCGATGTCCATGTTGCCCCAAGCGCCTGGCCAATCGTGACCACCCCCAATGACCTTGTACAACTCAACCCGCGGACACTCCGCGTCGTTGGACCAAGAAGAAACCTCCACCGTACTGCCATCCGACGGATTGACGTCAGGCAGGGCATCCGTTCCTTGGCCGGACAATTGAAACAAGTCCACAAAAAACGCCATCGTTTCTGGAATGCTAGGATAAGCGCCCCAACCGTCTTCATTGTCGGGATCTCCCTCGTAAAGAGTCACACCGTCATCAGTACCGTGAATTTCCAAAATGTTTGTTGCCGCTGACGGATTGCACGCATCCATAATGTCTTGCATGATCATACCTGAGACTGGAGCCACCGCCTGAAATACATCTGACGCTTGACAGGCCAGCATGTAACAGAAATCTCCGCCATTGGACATGCCTGTTCCGTACACCGCATTTGGATCTAGCGAATGGTTCATTTGAAGCTCATCGTGCAATGCAAGCGTGAAGGCCACATCATCCACATCCTCATTGAACTGAAAATCATATCCAACATTGAAAAATGTATTTCCGTAGGAGTCCAGAGTGCCTTGGGGATAACAAACCGCAAAACCAAATTCCTCTGCAAGGGCATTGAACTGTGAGTACTCCATGATGTCTTGTGCACTGCCTGTATACCCGTGGAAAACGAAGACCAAAGGACATTCGTCAGCTGCAGATTCTGGATGATAATAAATGTAGTCGCGCTGCAAAATCTCTTTGTCATACGCGTACTCCAGCGTTTGGAAATAAACGCAACTGCCGTCATCTACATTGGCTCCCTGCACTGGATTTAAGGCGTCAGGATCGGTGCAGCCAGGAAGGCTCGTGGTGCATAAACCGTCGCCAACCTGAAAGGCCATATATCCTTCGTATCCATCATCCAGGGTAAATGACCCCGTGAAACCTTCAAGGCTTGGAGAGCAAGAAATTTCTCCTCCATTCCATCCATCACCCCACGAGTCAGATACTGAAAAAAAATAACACCCATCTTCCAGGCACAACTGATCATTTGTCGTCATTTGATCAAACTCCCCTTGAAAAGACGCGAGAAGCAAAGCCTCACCATTGTCCAGGTTTTGATAGAGGTCCCATGACATTTCGTCACCCCATTCTCCCGTTGATGTCTGAATGTTCACCTCAGTGAAATCACATTGCGCAAAAGCTTGATAGGAAAAACAACAAAGGAGGACGTGAGACCATTTCATGAAGGCGGATTTGTGAGATGATTCAAAGGAGACTCTTTCAAAAGTAGCAATCGGCCGAAATATGAAGAAGACCGTTTTCCGCTT
>DCBH01000030.1:0-950 GCA_002313415.1 Flavobacteriales bacterium UBA1112 | reverse complement strand
AACTTGAAATCAAGTTTTGGTCACTTTAAAATCTCCTTGCCCCATGACGAGCTGAACCAACCTGAGTCACATTCATACGTGCTTGCGTGAAAAGAGGAAAGCCACCTACCCGGCTCCATGTTGCATTTTAATTGAAGAACATGCGATGCCCAACACTGAACAGTGCAACAGAATCAAAACTCCACTCCCCTCCTCCACCAACTTCCATGGTAAAGTACCAGTCACTGCATCGCAAATGGCTGCGATCTCGACCTCTTTTTTCTAGCCTCCGTTTGGTCCGAGGCGAAACCTCTCGCTCACATCGCCGTGTGCCAAAAGCTTGCTGCACGTAGGCATGGAGAGGAAAAATTCGCACACCTACCGATGTTGAGTTTCCCGTCATTTCATTCAAATGGCCAATTCCGACTTTGCCTGTCACCCCAGTTGGCAATGCCAGCCCAATTTCAGATTCAAAAATCACTGCGCGAGCTGCTCCATTGACGGTCGTCGTGGTAGGATAAACTTTTCGAACGCCCCCAAGCAAGGATACCCCCGGAAAAGCAAAGTCCACATAAGCAATCCCGACGTTTTGATCGAAATAGTAAGATGTCTCTGACTGCGCAAAATTTGCCATTGGGAACGTGGCAATCAAGAACAAAATGAAAATACGCTTCATGGTTACCAATGGAATTCTAAGAGGTCCTGTGGACATCGCGAATTTAGTTTGTCTTGGAAAGAACTAACTCTTGGAGAGGCAAAATCTCGACATCAAAACGGAGAGGTGTGCGGCTTGGGATACCTATTTCGGGAGAACCGTCCGTCCCAAAAGCACAATCGGAGATAGACCAAACCGTGAGCGTTCGACTTCGAGGTTTCGCAGACAGTGCGCGTTCAAGTGCCTCAACAAGTTGATTTGGAGTCCCCATTGACCACTCCATTTGCGTTTCCCGTTCAAAGCTGCCTGTCATTGT
>DCBH01000064.1:16103-43395 GCA_002313415.1 Flavobacteriales bacterium UBA1112 | reverse complement strand
TTGCAAGCATGAACCGTCGTCAAAGAGGGCCGTCTCGTCGTAGTTACAAGCCGTAACGTCGGTGCATCCCGTACAGGTGCTGTTGTCACCACCGCAAACGCCACAATCGTCGTTTTGAGTGCACGAGCCGTCATCTTGAGTCGCCGTAGGATCAAAGTTGCACGCTGTAGGATCCGTGCAACCGTTGCAATCAAAATCGCATGAACCATCGTCCAAGGTGGCTTCAGGATCATAGTTGCATGCGTTCGCATCCGTACATCCCAGTCCACATGAATCAACCCCAATTTGGACCACATCAGAACCCTGTGTCGTTCCGTCTCCTTGCTGGGCGCTGTCCAAATCTCCCGTTGCAATCACATTGCCATCCACGTCCGAAAGCGTGTAAGTGCCACCATTCCATCCATCACCATACGAGTCTGTCATCCCGAATGTAAAGCACCCGACAGGCAAGCACACGGTGACGGTACCAGCACCACCTGACGCGAACACCTCACCATTCAAGTCCAAAGACCAGCCAATCTCACCATCCCAAGAGCCACCGCCCACAGCAATGGTTATCCCTGTACCGTCGATGCAGGACCCATCTTCTATTGTGGCCTCTGGATTGTAGTTACACGCCCCTGGATCGGTGCATCCTGTGCAAGAACTGTTGTCGCCTCCGCACACACCACAATCGTCAAATTGCAGACAAGACCCATTGTCAGTGATGGCCTCAGGACTGTAGTTGCACGCCGTCGGATCTGTGCAACCTAAGTCAGGGTTGCAATCCTCGATCGCCAAATCAAGCGCATTGCGAACGTTCAGACGACCTCCTGTGACCGTTTCGCCCACCAAGTTGGACACGGGATCGACCCCGTTCAAAATGAATCCACGAACCGCATCCGCTGTGGCCTGTGGTGATGTAAGCGCGCTCGAGGCTAAATCTGCACAAGGAGCGCTATACACCAAGGCAATGCCACCCGCCACACAAGGGCTGGCAAAGGACGTCCCAGACGTTCCTCCGTACCCCGTCGAACCAGAGGGCAAGTACACGTTTTCGCCCGGTGCGCCCAAGTCAATGGTCGTTGCTCCATAACCTGAAAAGGTTCGCACATCGCTGCTGTTGGTGGCTGTCACGGCCACCATGTAGTCAGAACCACAACCTGTCGGCATGTCTCCAACCACGTCGATGTTGACGTTGTTGTTGGCTGTAGCCCCACAATTCAAAATCCCCACCGCACCCAAGTCGTCGTAATACGCACACCACACTGGATAGCTTGCGGGATTCGCTCCATCAATGCCCCAAGAGGCGTTAGTGGCCACAACAAAGGCGCCCTGAGCTCCATTGGACGAATTGTACAAGTTCCGCATCGTGTACGGATAATTGTATGCTGCAATCACATTGGATTCGGTGAGACCACCCCCCATGTCCACTTGCATAATGTCCACGTCCCAATTCACTCCAGCTCCGCCGTTGCCGTTGTTGCCCGTGGCACCAATCATGCCACTCACAGATGTACCGTGGCCTCCCGCGGCGATGGCATCGTTGTTGCTTCCGGCATTCCAGCCATTGTAATCGTCCACAAATCCGTTGCCATCGTCATCAATGCCATTGCCAGGAATTTCGCCTGAATTGACCCAATGATTGTCAATGAGATCGACATGGTTGTAGTTGGAACCTCCACCTTCAAGCACAGCAACTACGATGCGATCACCGTTGGCCGTTGTACCTCCCGTGGTAATGTCCCAGGCCAAGTCAGAATCAATGTCATTGTCTGAACCATCGATGTGATGCCATTGTGAGCCAAATTGTGGATCATTGGGTGTTGCACGTTCGTCGACGTAATGATTCAATTGTGCAGCTTCCACAACGGGCAAATCATTCAAAACTCGGAGCATCATGTCTGCACTCATGGCTACATCGTCGTAGCCGAACAAATAAATGCCAGACAGCTCGCTCAGTGTTTGTTTTAATTGGAGTTGGGCGGGAATGCCGTGATAAAAAATGCCTTTATCAGTAATGGCCTCCGGCTGAAAGCGCGCATCTAATTTGACAATTACCTCACCTGGAACTGGTGTTCCACCAGGAGGGTTTTGGATGGTTTTCTGGCCCCAGCCTGTGGCACAATAAAGGCTCAGAACCAAGGTTGTGATTAACGTGAAGTGACTCATTGATGACGGTTTTGGTGTGTACTTAAAGTTCATTCAGCGCCCAAATAAAGCGATAAGGAGCAAGTTCGTCCCTTTTGTACTCGTTTCCAAATTGTCCTTCACTCAAAGTCTCATGTTGGATGAGACTCGAGCATCAAATCGAGAATGTCCATCGCACTCGTGGTAATGGGAGTCCCAGGTCCAAACACACCTACGACACCGTGGTCGTACAAAGCTTCGTGATCTCCCGGAGGGATCACGCCTCCTGCCACAACCATGATGTCGGGGCGGCCACATTCACGCAAGGCATTGAGCAGGCTTGGAACAAGTGTCAAATGACCGGCAGCAAGCGTACTCACGCCAACCACGTGGACATCATTTTCAACGGCCTGACGCGCCACCTCTTCAGGTGTGCTGAACAACGGTCCAAGGTCCACGTCAAATCCAAGATCGGCGAAAGATGAGGCAATGACTTTGGCTCCTCGATCGTGGCCGTCCTGCCCCATCTTGGCGACGAGGATCCGGGGCCGGCGTCCAGCGCGCGAAGCAAACGCGTCACTGAGTGAGCGCACTTTGTCGTAGGCTTCTGAACCTTCCATGGCACGTGAAAATACACCCGAGACTCTGCGATCGGCAGGTTGGAAGCGACTAAAAACCAACTCTAAGGCCGAGCTGATCTCGCCAAGCGTGCAACGCACACGGGCGGCCTGCACGGAGGCCGCTAGCAAGTTGCCGCCATCACGCGCCGCCGTGGTAAGGGCTTCCAAGGCCGAATCGACTTCGACTTGATTGCGGGATGATTTGACGTTGGCCAAGCCCTCGAGCTGCTGGCGCTGCACCTCGTCTTGATCCACAACGAGGACTTCGACATCGTCTTCATTCGCGACGGCAAACAAATTCACACCTATGATCTTGTCGAGGCCTCGATCGATTGCCGCCTGCTTGGAAGCGGCGGCTTCTTCGATGCGCAATTTGGGCAACCCCTCGTCAATGGCTTTGGCCATACCTCCCTGCTCAGCAATCTCAGTCATGAGCGTTTCTGCGGAAGTCATCATCTCTGCGGTGAGGTCTTCAATCACGTGACTTCCTGCCCAGGGATCAACCGAGGACGTGTAGCCCGCTTCCGTTTGGAGAAGGAGCTGGGTGTTGCGAGCAATTCTTGCAGACATGTCCGTGGGAAGCGCGATGGCTTCATCGAGGGAGTTGGTGTGAAGAGATTGCGTGCCCCCCATCGTCGCAGACAGGGCTTCGATTGCTGTGCGCGCCACGTTGTTCCAAGGGTCTTGGGCAGTCAGGGACCAACCCGACGTTTGAGTGTGGGTTCGGAGCATCTGGCTTTTTGCATTTGCACCAAACTCCCCCTTCATACGCTCGGCCCACAACACGCGCCCCGCGCGCATTTTGGCAATTTCTTTCAGGTGGGCCATGCCATTCGCCCAAAAAAAACTCAGCCGCGGCGCAAATGCGTTCACATCAAGGCCTGCGTCCACGCCAGTCTTGACATACTCAAAGCCATCGGCCAGCGTATACGCCAGCTCAATTTCCTGTGTTGCGCCCGCCTCCTGCATGTGATAACCGCTGATGCTGATGGAATTGAAGCGAGGCATGTGCTCTGCGGTGTAGGCGAAAATGTCGCTGATAATCCGCATCGAAGGTGCTGGGGGATAAATGAAAGTGTTGCGCACCATGAACTCTTTCAGGATGTCGTTTTGGATGGTGCCCGTGAGTTGGGATTGGCTGACACCTTGTTCCTCTGCTGCTGCGATGTAAAAGGCCAAAATGGGCAAAACCGCCCCATTCATGGTCATGCTGACGCTCATTTGATCGAGGGGAATGCCCTCAAAGAGGCGCTTCATGTCTTCAATGCTGTCAATCGCCACCCCTGCCTTGCCCACGTCGCCTTGTACGCGCTCGTGGTCGCTGTCGTAGCCTCTATGCGTCGCAAGGTCAAATGCGACGCTGAGGCCTTTTTGACCAGCTGCCAGATTGCGGCGGTAAAATGCATTGCTTTCCTCTGCAGTTGAGAACCCAGCATACTGCCGAACAGTCCAAGGACGCACCGCGTACATCGTGGCGTAGGGTCCTCCGAGGTAGGGCGCCACACCCGGTCCAAATTTTTCATGTGGATGGGCTTTGCGGTTGGCATTCACGTCCTCGCAGTGCTCTTTAGGCCATGCCTCCCCTTCAATCGGCTCGCGAGACGGCTTCATGGCAGGATGATCCAGCGCAAAAAATCGAACTCCCACATCTCGACTCCAAGGCATGTCACCACGCGCCATGTCAGTCGAAACGTACCACGGTCGCGCGAGGTGTGCACGCTGTCCTTCAAGCGTCCATGACATCATCAATTCTTCCGCTTTTCGCCATCCTCCCTTCGCCTCCATCTCCTCATGGCGCGCCCAAGCTTGCTCCGACATTTGGCGTGTCAAAAATTCGATTGTCCGACTTCCGCGCATGGCATCGACATGCGCATCGAGCTTTGCCTCCTCGCGCAGAACGTGCTGAATGTTTCGAGCCCATCGCTGAGCGCGTTCGGCCTCATCCCTATTCTCCTTCCCATCAAGCATGTCTCGAACATCGTGGCGCCGCACGTCCAGGCCATCCACTCCCCCGAGCACTGCAGCATAGGCCGCCACCGTGTGGCCGAGCAAGGCGTCGCGACCACCTTGAGCGTGAAGACCAAGCGTGGACGTTTGGCCTTCGAGCCGAACCAACGCACCTGCGGTCATTCCCATATCCACCATCAAACGCGACCACAGTGCACGGGCCGCACGGGCCAATGCCACACTAGAAAGTACATCTGTGCTGAACGCAAATCGCAACGTTGCGTGCTTGGCAGCGTCTTCAAGCGACCACCCTGCCGCCACAAGCGTTTCTAAACCCACCTTCGAAGCACTAAGCATCGCCCCCAATGCATCAACATGGAGCATGCCGCGATCTTGCCATTTGGCAGCATCCACGCCCCACACATGAAAGGCGGGCATGGCGACATGCCAGGCTTCGGCATGCAACGCCAGCGCCTTCGCATCAAATGAGCACTTGCGCCCCACATCCCAAGTGCTTGAACCACGAACAACCTTCTTGTCCGCCCACGAAACCACTGCACGTAACGCCCCTGCCGTCTCAAAACCGTCCACATGCAAGGTCACCATCTCTGGGTGTACCCCATCAAGAAAAGCGCCCAACGAAGCACGATCCATCTCTTCTGCAGTCGTTCGGATGCCCTCTACACCCTGCATCAAACCTTGCATCAAGGCTTCCTTGTCTGAAAATCGCTGTTGTATCTCCCAACCACCACGAGGTCTAGGCCCAAAGGGGACCCTCACTGCCAGCCGATCTTCCACCACAACTTGTGGCACTCGCAATCCGTCCCACCTCAACTCACCGACCAAATCGTCTTGACCGCGTGCGGCCACCTTCCAACTCGCTTCGCTCCACGATTCAAACAAGGACGTTGCCATGCCACTAAAGTACATCGCAAGGCGTGCGTATTCCGCGTGTGTTTCTTCAAGGTCTATCCAAAAAATTCCTGACCTGCCAGGCCGGGATTTTTCGACTTCCTCTCTGCGCTCACTCGGCATCCTGGACGCAGCGTCAAAAATCGCCGTAATGTGGAGCTTTTGAGATACGACGAACATTGTCCTCGCCAGTGTTCAGGTCTCTAAGCCACACGAAGGAATAATTGGGCAAAGAATTCCACCAGCTTCCGATGCTGACAAGATGCAGAACCGCCTATTGTAAGGGCTAGGGCAAGAAGTTGGAGCGGAATGCGCGCTTGCCCAGCTCGCAATGGTCCAAACGAAGAAAAAGCGCTTTGTCGTCTTCAAGTTGTTCACGCAAGATGAGACATCCTTTACCTGCGGCGTTAGGTTTGTACCATGAGTCTGCGACCCTGCCTATTTCTCGATCGCGATGGTGTGATCAACCACGACCCAGGAGATTACACGAAAAACCTTTCTGAATTCAGGATTTTACCCACGGTCATGCCCGCGCTTCAAATGGCTTCTGATGCGGGGTTTGAGATTATTCTCATCACCAACCAGGGAGGCATCGCAAAAGGTCTTTACTCCCACGAGGACGTGACAGCAATCCACTCGTTTTTGAGGGAGCAGTGCGAGAAGAACGGCACGCCTCTCCTCGACATCTTCTATAGCCCTCACCACCCCTCTACAGGCCACTCGCTGAGTCGCAAGCCCGGAAGTCTCATGGTGGAGCGGGCGTGCGCGAAGCATCAACTTGATCCGGAAAAATCTTGGATGGTGGGCGACAAACAGCGCGACCTCGATGCAGCCGCGCCCATCGGCGTACGCGGCGTACTCATCAAGCCCAACGCACCGCTTTTAGAAGCTGTGCAAGACATCCTTTCTAAAACGACTCAACCCTAAGCTCAGCGCAGTATATTCAACCCATGGCCAAGTTGGATACCCTTCTTGTTGACGGTCAAACCACAAAATCGACCGATTTGCCGGGGGCCTTCGCCAACCGTGCATTCTTGCTTGCCGATGGGACATTTGAGTCCATGCGATTCACCTCGGGTCACGTACCCTTTCTTTCCTTGCATGTGCAGCGTCTTCACGCCGCACTCGACGCTCATGGAATGAACATTCCACACTCGTTGCAACTGGATGCTCTGCAAACGGCCATTCAACGTTGGTATGAAAAATGGAAGGTGCACAGCGACGTAAGGATTCGTCTGACGGCCTTCCGAAGGGGTGAAGGAGCATATGCTCCAGAAACGGACGACGTTTCCTGGGTAGCCACAGGAACAACCATGACAGATCAAGGCTTTGAGCTGCCCTCCAAGGGCTTGGACGTGGACATTTATCAAGATCTAGTCAAACATCCAGGGCCACTCAGCAAATTCAAGAACCTCGCGAGCACAGTGTACATCCAAGCCGCACGTCACGCCGCCCAACGTGGATGGGGTGACGCACTCGTCCTCAACCCCGACCAACGCATCATTGAATCGTCGCGATCCAATTTGTTTGTGGTGTCCAATGGAGTGTTGTACACACCAAGCCTAGAAGACGGATGTGTCGGTGGAATCATGCGGTCTGTATTGATTCGTACCGCCATGAAACACGGTGTCAAAGTGTACGAAGCTGCGTTAAACCCTCAGACGTTGCTCCAAGCTGACGAACTCTTCCTTACCAACGCCGTTCGCGGCATCGAATGGGTGTCGAGCTACAAGACAAAGCGTTATTTCCACGTCATGGCAGAAAAGCTTGCAGGTTGGATTCAAGAGGGCGTAGAAGCCGAGGCAAGTGAATCGGAAGATCAGGTCAATCCAACCTGACTCGCGGGTCGAGCCAACCGTAAAGAACATCGACAACGAGATTGACCACCACAAATGTCGTGGCCACGACGAGAACCCCTCCCATCACCACTGGCAAATCCCCTTGCTCCAGAGCACGAAACATAAGCAGCCCCATGCCATTCCACCCAAACACGTACTCCACGAAAACCGCCCCTGCCAACATGCTCGCAAACCATCCACTTGCCGCAGTAAGCACAGGATTCATTGCGTTTCGCGCGACATGACGACGCATGAGTTGCCAACCACCAAGTCCTTTGGCCCGAGCCGTCCGAACGTAAGATTCTTCCAAAACATCCGCAGCAGCATTTCTAGTGAGCTGAATGACTACTGAAAGAGGCCGTATACCTAAAGTTAACGTGGGTAGGATGAGGTGCTTCCAAGCGACTTGAGGACCTTCAAATGGATCGAGAACACGCCATCCCCCAGTCGCAGGCAACCCCGTGTAATCGTGCCAAACCACACCAAGACCCCATGCCACCAGGATGGCTACAAAAAACGAGGGCGCACTCATGCCGAGCGTGGCCAACCCGATGATGCCTTTCGCCAAGGCCCCGTCACCGCGCCATGCCAAAAAGAGCCCAATAAAAATGCCCAAAACAAGGGCCATTCCCATTGCTGAGCAGGCAAGGAGCATGGTGGCTGGCAGGGACTCAACCAACGATTCTACCACAGGTCGTTCACCAAAGTAACTCGTCCCAAGCCCTGGCCATTTCAATCTCCAACCACCATCAAAGGTGCGTCCTAGCGGTGACAATTCACCCAGAAAGCGCAAGTAGCGTTGTCCCAAAGGAAGATCGAGACCATGGATGGCTCGGAAGGACTCAATGGCCTCAACACGCTCATTTTGACCAGCAATGGCGCGCGCCGGATCTGGCACTTGTGAGAAAATCAAGAACACCAGTGTTACACTTCCCCAAAGCACACCCAAACCGTGCAAAGACTGGCGAAGTAGACGCTGTATCATCAGCGGCTGCCTAGCAATTCAAGCATCTCATCAGGGCTGGGGACGTCTCGGCCCGCCCACTTTTCAATCACCACACCATCCTGAATCAAGACCAAACCTGGATTGGCTCGAACCACAATTTTCAACTCCGTCTGATCACAGGTTAAAAACGGATAAGGCGTCTCGTGACGTGAGGTGTACAGGTCGTGCTCTTCGGCAGTAGCATTGGTCAAGCCATACATGTCCCAACCGGCCTCGGCAGCAGCAATTCCCAGAGCGTTGAAATCGCTCTGCCAAGATGTGGACATCACCGACAAATCCTTCGAAACGTGGAGCAATACAGGCTTGTCTGACGCCAAGATTTCATCTGTCAAGTCGTTGGCTTGAGCATCGAGCATTTGAAAGTCCATGATGCGCTGCTCATAGCCGTCTTTGATTTTCACCTCGCGGCCGTTGTCCCAATCACCCTCCGGATATGCCTCGTTGAATGCCTTGCCTGGCTCTGCATTTTTATCCCAGAGCTTTTCTTCCATGTAGCGAGACTGCATCACCCACGTTTCCGCTCCAGTCTCTGCATTGAAGAAGCGGATTTCTTTGTCAAATTTCGGCCCCTCTTTACCGAGCTCCTCTGCGGTCATTCGATTCTCGATGATGCTCTCTCCCTCCGCGTAAGGTCGATAATCCTTCAATGGAAGATGTACCAACGTCCAATATTGGACAAAACCACTGACCACGACCACTGACATGGCCATGAACCACTCCTTTTGGACATGGGTGCTCCGGCGCTTCACTGCTTCTGCAGCAATGAGATTGAGTGCGAGATACAACACTGGGAAACCCCATTCCAACACGCCCTCTGCAAACAAATAAGTCACCATCAAAGCTCCAGCATACAGGAACAAAGACTGACGTGGTGTATTGAGAGTGATACGTCCCAGGAAGGCACTCAGAAAGATGGGCGCTACAAAAATGAGAAGCACCACATCCTTGAGAAAGCTCTGGTACGCTGTGAGCGGGATGGCATTGCCGAAGCACCCACATTCGAGGACACATTGATTTGCAATGACCACCACCTCACCAGAGGCATCCACAATTTCTTTGCTGCCGAAAGGATCGCACGTTGCAGTATACCAAGTAAGCCAAGTGAAAAAAACCATCATCACCGTGGTAAGGATGACGGTAAGCCGAGGAAGCGCACCCACGAGGATGGCAATGCCCAAAAGAATCTCCGCAATGCACACAAAAACAGCCAACTCCAACCCCCATGGCAAAAGAAATTCAAGGTTCATGGCGCCCGGCTCGAAGTACTCTTCAAGTTTGTAAGTGAATCCAATTGCATCGTTTGATTTGATCAATCCTGAGACCACGAAGAGTGCACCCACAAGCATTCGCGAAAGCCAAGTCAATCCGTCAAGAACCTTCAACATTAATTCAATCTTTAGGTGATGTAGAGAATTATTAAGAACTCAAAATCAGTGCAAAAAGAGCATAATTAGCCATATCCATGTAGTTCGCCTCTATCCCTTCACTAACCACAGTTTGCCCATTGTTGTTCTCAATCTGCTTGACCCGCAAGACCTTCATCAGAATAAGATCTGTGAGAGACGAAATACGCATGTCGCGCCACGCCTCTCCGTAATCGTGATTTTTTTTCTGCATCAGAGCGCGCGTTTCATCCTTGGCATCGTCGTAGAGGCGATTGGCTTCGGCAACGCTCATTTCCAAAGGTGAATCTTCAGGTAATCGGCACTGCAACATGGCCATGAAACAATAGTTCACGATTCCAATGAATTCCATTTCGATGCCCTCATCCACCTTGGACTCACCCACCTTCTGAATGGTACGAATCCGGTTGGCCTTGATGAAGATTTGATCCGTGAGCGAGGAAGGACGCAAAATGCGCCATGCCGTTCCATAATCTTTGGTCTTTTGCTTGAACAAATCCTCACAAGTTGCGAGGCAAGCATCGTATTGGGCCAAGGTGTCCATGCTAACTTGCGGCAAGTTACAATGCAGTTCCTGTCCCCTTCGATCTCTGTCCGCGCTTCCTTGAAGAGTTTTCACCAAACTTGGGTAATGGGCATTCTAAACCTCACGCCTGACTCCTTTCACGACGGTGGGGCGTGGAACGACACTGAGCGCGCTGTTGCTCAGGCCGATCGAATGTTGCGTGAAGGTGCAGACATCCTGGACCTCGGTGCTCAATCCACAAGGCCAGGAGCTGAAAAAATCGGTGCTCAGGAGGAATGGGCGCGCCTGCACCCTGTCCTCTCGGCTGTGAAAAAGGCCTATCCCGACGCATTGCTGAGCATCGACACCTTTCACGCGACCGTCGCAAAACGTGCACTTGACGCCGGAGCCGATCTGATCAACGATGTTTCAGGCGGAGATGCCGACCCCGACATGTGGAAGGTTGTGGCTGAGGCCCGTGCACCATACGTGATGATGCACATGCAAGGCACACCCATGACCATGCAGAGCAATCCGACATATCAAGACGTGGTCAGTGACGTTTATGAAAAACTTCAAACCAAGATTTTTCGCGCTTACGATGCAGGAATCACAGACGTGATTGCCGATGTCGGTTTTGGATTTGGGAAAACCATAATGCACAATTATGCCCTTCTCGATGCCCTTCCTGAATTTCTTGCCCTGCAATGCCCTGTACTGGTGGGAGTGAGCCGCAAATCCATGATCCAAAAAGTCTTAGACGCGACAAGCGATGATGCGCTGAATGGCACAACAACACTTCATGCATGGGCAGTGGACCGAGGGGCTCACATCCTTCGAGTGCACGACGTCGCTGAAGCGACAGAAGTCGTGAAGCTTCACGGTGCATTGAAACAATCACGAACTTCACAGCCATGACTTGCCATCTTCTGGCCTTTGAGTTTTGGGAAGCGATTGCCCCCTTCGTCAAAATCGGCGTGCAAGCCTTGGACCTCGTACTTGTTGCAATCGTCGTGTATTGGCTTTACCGTTTAACCAAGGGTACATCCGCCATCCCTGTTTTTTTAGGCCTTCTCGCCATATACATCATTTGGCAGGTTGTGACCCTGGTAGGGATGAATTTCATGAGCGAAATTCTCGGGCAGTTCATCGCCGTAGGAATCTTGGCAATCATCATCGTTTTTCAGCAGGAACTCCGTCAATTTTTATTTTCTATTGGAGATCGTGCATCTTTCAAAGAGCCACCGAAATGGCTGCTGAGATTCCTCCCACAAAAGACCCAGGAAGCTCGGACCGCTTTTCCCGTAGAAGAATTGGTTCGCGCCCTGGAACGGCTCGCCTCAAGAAAAGAGGGTGCGCTCATCGTGATTCAGCAACAATCCGACCTCACTCACCACATCCAAAGCTCCACAAAGCTCGTTGCTGACATCTATGCGCCGCTCATTGAAGCCGTGTTCCACAAGGATTGCAGCATGCACGATGGAGGACTGTACATTGCTGTGGGACGCATACGTGCCGTTCGTTGTGTTCTTCCAGTGAGCCAAAGCACTCATCTGCCCGTTGAGCTTGGCATGCGCCACCGAGCCGCTCTGGGATTGTCGGAAGTGACCGATGCGCTCATTTGGATTGTGAGTGAGGAAACAGGAACCATCAGCCTGGCTCATGATGGTGAGCTTCGACGAGCGCTGCATCCCAACGACTGCCGGGAAATCATGCATGAAATGATGAAATTGCGCGGGTCGAGCTAAGCCAACTGCACTCCTTCCCATCGCTATCTCTTGACGACCAGGCGCGCTGTTCGAGCCGCTCCGTGAGCCGCCTCAGCTTGCACAAGATAAACTCCTTCGGGAAGGTCAGATACATCCACATTCAACCTCTGTAAACCCGGAACGCGCCGCCAAGGCCTAACTTCTTGCCCCACCACATTGAGCACGCGCATGCGTTGCGCCGAAGGCATCCCTGATATCATCACCGTGCCTCGGGCAGGATTTGGGAACACTTGAAGCAGCACTGCTGAGGATGGCGCATTCTCTGACACGTTGGTCGGCACAAATTCTGGGTCTGCCACCATAAATAGCCCCACAGTGCGACAGGAGATTGCGATGTTGCCACTGGGGAAATATGGATAGTTGCTCCAAGTGCCATAAAATGAAGTCGTGTCGGAGTCCGGGCGCACATCAAAGTGTGCGTAGGGCTCCAAATTGCCATCGGGCGAAAACGTAAAAACCCTCAATCCACTCATGTAATTCGAAGCGTACAATTTGTCCCCTCGGATGTACAGGTTGTGGTCTGAAGACGTGTTGTCTGACTGATAAAATCCCAGGACGACCGGATTGTCAAGGTCACTGAGATCTGCGATGTAGGTTCTTGTTCCATTGCCAAACCCCTGCTCGTCCAACTCATCGTTGAAATAGACCATGTCGTGACTGTCATTCAGCCATCCTTGGTGCGTGTATGCAGATTCGGTGTAATTGAATGAAGAAATAAGCTCCATGTCCGCCTTGTCAGTGACATCGACGATTGCGACACCCGCGCTGCCGTTGAAGCAAATCGCAATTTCGCGGCCGGCATAGTCGGCATCGGGCCCCGCGTAGTTGACCACTTGAGCGTCGTGGGTGTAAGCACCGTCATACGTACCTGCCACGACGGGCGACGTTGGATCGCTGACATCCACTGCATGAAGACCACCCCCTGCGGTGTTGGTTCCAACGCCGTATGCAAAGCCTGACGATTCATTCATGGCGAGATTGTGGGCGTTGCCAAAGCCCAAGTATGTGGAAACAGGCGTCAGTGCTTCTGGAGCGTCCTCCACATCCAAGACCTGTGATAAGTCAACCACTTGCATGCCGTGGCCTTCCGCCTCGCTGACCACAAAAGCATGATTGTCAAAAACCTTCACATCCCGCCACAAGCTCTGTACAGTCGCAGTCGGCACACGCGCGGCGAATACGGGATTGATGGGGTCGGTGACTTCCACCACAGAAAGACCATTGGCTCGTCCGTAGAGCACAAATTCTCTGCCCGATTCAGGATCGACCCAACCCCAACAATCGTTGCCGTTGGCGCCTCCTCCCAATTCCTCGAGCGTACGTACAGACAAAAGATCCAAACCATCGCAGGGATACTCCCCGGCAAAGCCATCAACGCATGGGGTTTGGGCGTTCAAGTTGGACATGAAAACCAGCGCGAAACAAAAGAAAAAAGTGCGAATCATGGAATAGAAATCAGAAGATGCAAAGGAACAACACAGAGCCTTGTCGCGATGTTCCACATCCGGCTTTGATTCTTCTTACTGACCAGGAAATTCTGATTCATCGAAGGAACAAGAGCACCATACGAATCGACCTAAAGCTGAGAAGACCGCTCCTGTGCTGAGAACAACAGCAAATGTTCAAGCTGCTGTTTTCCGATGATGGCATGGATCTCGAGAGGCATCAATCGAAGTACACGTCCCATGGCGAGTATCTTCGCAACGTGAGGATGTCTCGGCTTATGCTTCGTGCCTTTCTCGGCCCCTTCGCCGTCACCTTTCCCGTGGCGCTGTTCATCCTGGACATGCAATTCCTTTGGGTCTATGCCGACGACTTGATTGGCAAGGGCCTTGACCTCTGGGTTGTCTTTAAGCTGATGGTCTTCGCATCCGCCCGTTTGGTAAATCTTGCACTACCACTTGCTGTCCTCGTGGCTTCCATCATGACCATGGGCAATCTGGCCGAGCGAAGTGAGTTGACCGCCATGAAAGCATCTGGAATGTCATTCTTGCGAATACTCCGACCTTTGTTGTTGTGCATGACCATGATTTGCAGTGGTGCGTTGTGGTTCAGCAACACCGGTTGGCCGGCTGCCAACATGAGATTCCGTGCGTTGCTCTATTCGGTCACCAAACAAAAACCTGCACTCAACATTCGCGAAGGAGTGTTCTACAACGGCATTGACGGCTTCTCCATTCGAGTGGGCACCAAACACCCAGACGGATCACTTGACGACATCCTCATCCACGATCACCGCGATCCAAAAGGACGAAGTGTCTTGGTGGTTCATGCCGAACACGGAAGTATGAGTCAAGAGGGAGGCTCACTTGTCCTCGAACTGCAAAAAGGCGTCAGTTATGAGGAACATCAGGAATCCATGATCCGCAACAAGGAACGCATTTACCCACACATTCAAAGCCAATTTGGAACCCAAACACTTCGAATTCCCCTTCACAGCCTCGACTTCGCCATGGCCAACGAGGACCTTTTCAGACGCTCTTACGAGCGAATGAATTTATCTGAGCTCAGCCATTACAGCGACTCTTTGAAAGCCAACATTGGGAAAGAGGGTGCAGAATTGGTTCTGTATGGACGCCGACAGGTTGAACGATTGGCGGACTCCACGGGGTGGTACGAAAACGCCGCATCGGCACCTCAACTTGCTGCCATTTCTCCCTGGCACACCTCTCTCAACGCCTTACATCGAGGTCGCGCATTTGAAAAAGCGAGAGAGACGTCACGCAATCAAATTCGAAGTCTAGAAAATGCCGTCTCCAACATGCAGGGAAAAAGACTCCGACAACACAGACATGACATCGAGTGGCATCGCAAATACATCTTGGCCTTGGGGTGCATGGTTCTGTTTTTGGTTGGAAGCTCACTTGGGGCCTTGGTAGGTCGAGGGGGATTAGGCGTCCCCACACTTCTTGCATTGTGCTTGTTCTTGCTGTATTACTCTCTTTCGATGTTGGGTGAACAATTGGTCAAATTGGGGACCTTGTCACCCTGGTCAGGGATGTGGCTAAGTACCCTCACTCTCCTTCCTTTGGCTGTTTTCTTAATGTGGAGCACCACAAGAGAACGTCGATGGATTCCAAGATGGGGTTCATCCTAATTTTGCCTTGAGATGAGTGCTCCTTTGCGCATCCTTCAAATATGCCACAAGCCTCCGCGACCGGCAGTCGACGGCGGCTGCATCGCCATGGACAGCTTGACCACAGGGTTGTTGGCACATGGCAACAATTTGAAGGTGCTTAGCCTTTTTACGGAAAAGCATCCGTTTCTCAAATCACAAATTGACGAAACGTACCTCAGAGACACAGCTTTGGAAGTGGTATTTGCGGATACCGTTCTCAACGTCAGGGATGCCATGAGTCACGTTGTGACTGGAGAAAGTTATCACTTAAGTCGATTTCACGTCCCAGAAATGGATCGCGCCATTGAGGACGTCTTGCGCGTCAAAGTATTTGACGTAGTGATTCTTGAATCTCTGTTCACAACCCCTTACATCCCTGTGATTCGTAGGCTGAGCGACGCGGAGATTGTTCTGCGGGCCCACAACGTTGAGCACAAGCTTTGGGAAGACGTTGCCAAGGCCATGAAAAAAGGACCAAAAAAATGGCTGCTCCACCTTTTTCAATCCAACCTAGAAATGGAAGAGGTGAGGTTGCTTCATACTGTCGATGCTGTGGCCGCCATCACAGAACCCGATGCCAAGTGGTTTCGTGATCACCTCCCTGCCTCCTCAGACAAAAGTCGAGTCATTTCCTTGCCTTTAGGGCTTGATGTGGAAAACCGTCTCCACGCCAACATGCTCACGCCACCTGACTCAGTGTTGCATCTTGGTGCCATGGACTGGACCCCCAATGTGCAGGGAGTAAAATGGTTGAGAGACGAGGTTTGGCCCATGGTGCACGAGGCCATACCTGAGGTCAAATTGCGTCTGGCTGGCCGAAACATGCCAGAATCTTGGTCCTCTGAAGAAGCGCTGGGCATCGATGTCTTGGGAGAAGTTGAAGACGCCCAAGCCACATACGACACACCCTGTGTTGTCGTGATTCCACTCCATGCAGGTTCGGGGATGAGAATCAAACTGGCAGAAGCACTCGCGGCGGGCAGACCCGTGGTCACCACCAGAAAAGGGATGGAGGGAATGGATTTGAAACATGGAGAACACGTCTTGGTTGCCGATGATGCGAAATCCATGTGCGACGCCATGATCCAACTTTTACAGACACCGACGTTGGCACTCAGGCTGGGGCAGGCGGGGCGCCAATGGGCCTTGCACCACCTCGGGCACGAGGCTCGGGCACAACAATTTGTGAATCAACTTCAAGCGTGGGTGAATTCATGAAGTTGTTTGTCATTTCCTCTCGAGTTCCTTATCCCTTGCAGAAAGGAGACAAACTTCGCCTTTATCACCAATTGAAACACTTGAGTGAAGAACACGAAGTCATCTTGTGTTGCTTGAGCTCTGCCAAGCTGACCGCGGAACAACGAGAAGCCCTTTCGCATTTTGTGACCGAATTGCACGTTTTGAAATTGTCTTGGTTTCGTCGATTGTGGCGCATGGCTTGGTCATGGGCTTCCGACTGGCCTTTTCAAGTGACTTGGTTCACAGAAAAGCGCATTCAAAATCAAGTCCAAGAGCTTGTTGCGAAACACGCTCCACAAGCGATTTATTGCCAGCTTGTTCGCTGTGCGGAATACGTCAAAGACATTCACGAAGTGCCGAAGGTGTTAGACTACATGGATGCCCTCAGTGCGGGCATGCATCGTCGTGCGAACAGCGAGATGCGACTCCTCATGAAACCATTTCAATTGTTGCTTCGAACCGAGGGCACGCGGCTGGCCCGATATGAGTCGAGGGTGTTTGACTATTTCGATGCGGCCACCATCATTTCTCGAAATGATCGCTTGCTCATCCCCCACAGAGACCGGGATCGCATCGAAATTGTTCCCAATGGCGTCGACCTGAGTGCTTTTACCCCAGCGAATCCCGGAACACAAAACGACCCCATTGTCCTGTTTACCGGAAACATGTCTTATGCCCCCAACGTGGATGCTGCTCACCACTTGGTAAAAGACATTCTCCCTCAAATCAAGCACCCCCGAGTGCGAGTGATTCTCGCTGGGGCAGAACCCAAGGCCAGTGTTAAGGCGCTAGCATCTGATCGTGTCACTGTAACCGGCTGGGTCGATGACATTGCCACCCAATACAGAAAAGCCACCCTATTCATGGCGCCACTGCGGATAGGTACGGGCCTCCAAAACAAAGTCCTTGAAGCCATGGCTGCCGAAATACCTTGCATTTTGTCCCCTCACGCATTTACCCCACTCAATCTTCCAAGCACCGGGCATGCTGTGGTGTGCCAAAATGCCGAGGCCTTCGCCTCGGCAGTAGATGACCTTTTGGCCTCCCCTGAACAATCGAAGGAGATGGCAAAGCGAGCGAAAAAGAGCATTGAGGGACAATTTTCGTGGAACACGCACGGCACAACAGTGTCTCGACTTTTGCGACATGTCACACAAAACGCATCTATCTGAGAATTGCGAACTTTATCACCAACCTCCTAGTCATGAAAACTCCGCCAGATTCCGTCGCACACCTCGATTTTGTCGCAGGCATTCCCACCCTCGACCTCAGCCATTTCACGCATGGGACCGTCGAGCAACGACAGACTTTTGTCAACGATCTAGGTGCAGCATATCGCTCGGTTGGCTTTGCTGCAATTTCAGGCCACGGTGTGGCACCCAGTGTGATTGAAGACATGTACTCTGAGGCGGAGGCATTCTTTGCTCTCTCCCCAGAAATCAAAATGAAGCATGAACACCCGGAACACAATCGTCAGCGCGGCTATGTAAGTTTTGGTACGGAGCATGCCAAGGGCTCCAATGCCGCTGACCTTAAAGAGTTCTGGCAAGTAGGTCAAACAACCATCCCAGAGGGCGCGGACCTGAACAATTATCCTCCCAATGCGCAAGTCATCGAGCGCCCGGAGCTTGCCTCACAGGCAGATACCTTGTACAAAAGCTTAGAAAATGTAGGCCGTCAAATGCTTCGGGCCATTGCCTTGCACCTTGAATTGGATGAGGACTATTTTGAAGAATATGTCCCCGGCGGCAACAGCATTCTGCGCCTCATCCACTATCCACCCATTACGGCTGCACCGGACTCGAGTGTTCGAGCAGGGCAGCATGAAGACATCAACCTCATTACTTTGCTTGTGGGAGCTTCTGCGGATGGATTGGAAGTCATGGACAAAGAAGGCGTTTGGACGGCAGTCAAAGCCTTGCCAGAACACCTTGTTGTGAATGTAGGCGACATGCTTCAACGCTTGACAAATCACGAATTGAAGTCGACGACTCACCGCGTGGTCAATCCTCCAAAAGAACTTTGGGGACAATCGCGATTCAGCATGCCTTTTTTCTGTCACCCCGTACCCAGCATGAATTTGGCTGCCTTGCCACAATGCGTGAAACACGGACAGACTGCAATGGATCCAGCGACCACCGCTGGCCAATACCTCAGCGAGCGTTTGCGGGAAATTGGTCTCAGCCAAGAAAAGTAGACAAAGCGTCAAGCAAACGCGGCGTTCAGATTTGTTGACATTTTTCGTGAGCTAAATCGAGGAAGACTTGCGTTGATTTGTGTTCCATGAAGAAGACCCATTTCATGAACACCCTATTCTTTCGCGTAGCCGCAGGTGCAGTGCTTGTGGCGGTAGGTTCCATTGGAACGCTGTTGATGCTCAAGCAAAATGGCACAGCCCCCCTTCC
Organism: Flavobacteriales bacterium UBA1112; assembly: GCA_002313415.1. Taxonomy (GTDB): domain Bacteria; phylum Bacteroidota; class Bacteroidia; order Flavobacteriales_D; family Sanyastnellaceae; genus UBA11663. The sequence continues at coordinate 24,524 of DCBH01000064.1, read as the reverse complement.
CGTCATCATTCCTGCGACGAATGATGCGCCTCATGCAATCTCCGTTCCCAAAAGACCAAACGCCGCGCATTCTCCAATCAATTCAGGAACTGAGGCCTTCATTTTTGCCGCGGCATCTTCTGTTGACGCCGTCGTCCACGTTCAGACCACATCCCTTGTCACTGACCAAACCAACCCATGGCTAAGCATGCTGGGGATGTCTTCAGGACACATTGCCCAAGGCTCAGGCAGCGGCGTCATGATCGATAAATCGGGAATTCTCGTGACCAACCATCACGTCATTCAAGGGGCGCGTGAAGTCCAAATCAGCACTTCAGACGGACAGGTGTTCCCCGCTCGTGTTATTGGCAGTGATCCCAGTACCGATTTGGCTGTACTCAAAATCAAAGCTGATCGACCATTCCACGTATTGGACATGGGCAACTCCGATGAAGTTCAAGTCGGCGAATGGGTCTTGGCCGTGGGAAACCCATTGAATCTAACTTCCACAGTCACTGCAGGGATTGTCAGCGCCAAAGGCCGCAACATTCGGTTGTTGCAAGCTGATGCATCGAGAGACATCTATCCAGTGGAAAGTTTTCTCCAAACCGATGCTGCTGTCAACCCAGGAAACAGCGGCGGTGCTTTGGTCAATCTGGAAGGAAAACTCATCGGCATCAATACGGCCATCGCCTCCCAGACGGGGTCTTATGCGGGTTATTCTTTTGCGATTCCCTCCGCAATTGTCGCCAAGGTCGTTCAAGACCTTCGCGAATTTGGTCGGGTCCAGCGCGCCTATCTGGGCATTCAAGTCGATCCACGCGAGACTGGTGTAGTAGTCGCTTCGGCAAGGCCTCAGGGAGGTGCCGGAGTAGCAGGAATCAAGCGCGGTGACCAAATAGTGAGCATCAACGGAATTGACGTCCGTTCTTTCCCTTCCCTGCAAGAACAACTCTCGAAACATCGGCCAGGTGATGAGGTGAGTGTGGCCGTTCAGCGAGGACGAGACAGACGCAACTTTGTGGTGACCTTGACAAGCCGCGCAGGCGAATCTTCCCTTTCCTCTGCGACAAGCCTTCCGAAAAACCAACCAAAGGCCATTTCCATGGATGAATTGCAGAAGTCTTGGGGCGTAGAATTGGAGCCTGTATCGGAAGACTTGTGCCAAGCGCTTCAAATTCAAGGTGGTGTCATCATCAAGAATCTCAAGGACGGACCTTGGTTGCGTCAAGGGCTTCGCAAAGGATTCATCGTTTTGAGGATTGATGGCGCCCCCATTCTTTTGAATGAAGACATTGAGCGCGTGGTCCAACGCGCGGCGCGACATGGAGAAGACGGTCTTTTGTTGGAAGGCATGTACGCGAATGGGGAACGAGGCTTCGCAGGCGTTGCCGTCCCTCATGTGCGGCCTCAGCCCCGCAAGTAAGGCCTTAATGACAAAACCGAGAAATGCGAGGAAAGGATATCGTAACCTCGCATCATGCCTCTCCCACTTTTGCCCTTGCGATTGCTCCCCATGCCGGGCGAAATTATTGGTCTGCACATTTTTGAACAGCGTTATCAGGCACTGTTCAATGAACTGGAAGCCATGCAAATGCATGAATTCGGCATTCCCTTCTTTCACGACTCCAAAGTTTGGCGTGTGGGAGCCACCATGCGCTTGGTGACTGTCCAAAAGAGGCACTCTGGAGGCAAGCGAGATGTCGCCGTGACGGCCACTGGCCTCTTTCGGCTGAAAAACATGGATGAGACTCCTGGTGTAGTGCCATACCCACTTGGAGAGGTCGAAGAGATTCGGGAATGGTCCGAATGGCCTTTGGGCAAAGCTTGTGCAGACGCAAGAGATGCGCTGATTCAAGACATGCGTGAACTCGACATGTATGTTGGCAATTTGGAACATCAAGGATTCCTCAAGCTCATTCAGCATCTGGACATTGATGCCATGCAACGGGCACAAATCTTGAGCAAATCCACGGTCCCTGAAATGCAGCAAGGCCTGCTTGAATGCATCGAAATGACACGTCGACTGATTCAGCAATCCCCACTTGACGGAGGATCTCTTTTCGTCAATTGACTGGATAAGTTCCCGAGGTCGCTCCTCTTATCTTTGTGGGATGAGAAGGAAATGTGTGTTCACGCCCTTGTTCTGGTCGATGACTGGATTGGCTTTTGTCTTCCTTGGCTGCGACAAAACCAACAATTCGGGGGCAAATCCGTCCAAACTGATTTTGGCGAACGATGCCCCAGACAATGTAATCGCTGTACCTGACTTGGAAATACATCCTGAACTTGACCCACTCAGCATCACTGTCGACAATGTGGGACTCATAAGCTTCATGGGAGAAGATTCCTTGGAGACTGTCCTTGAGGACCTGTATTCTTACTTCCACCTGTCCAACATCGGAGAGTGGGATGAAATGTTCAAGTATTTCCCAGGCCATCGCACCTCAGATACAGCCATGCTCGCGGTGCAAAAAGAAATGATGGACAAGTATTTCCACAACGGCCTTCGCAACCGCGCAGGGGGATGTCACATTCGATATGCAAGTCCTTGGCTTGATGAAGGCGATCAACAGGTGGCTCTGCTCGGTCTCGACCTCCACTATTTTTTAGACTTTTTCGAAAACTTTGAAGGGAATCCCGAGGGCATGCGTTTGACCCTGCAAGACCAATATGGCAAAGACGCCGTCGAGTACCTGGAATTTGACCAAGTACAAGACGGGGACACTGCACACATTTGTCAGTTTGAGGTCAATGCCGAATCATCCATGTACGTACTCAGTAGCAAGGACAGCCTGCACTGCACGTTCCTTCCCCCTCAAATTAGTAAGTCTCCTCAGCTCGCAGCAGAGATGATGAAACAAGAGACCATGCTAGAATTGCTCCGCCACAAGCGGAAGCACTTTGACAAAAAGTAATTCATGTCATGAAACTGCGAGCTGTCAATGAGTGGGATACCCTTCGCGCAGTCGTCGTGGGCACGGCCCATTCCATGGGTGGGACTCCGCTGGCAAGGGATGCGTACGACCCGAAGTCCAAGGAACACATCCTCGCGGGAACATTCCCCTTGGAAAAAGATTGCACGCATGAACTCGATGCATTGACCTCTCTTCTCGAGGCACGCGACATTCAAGTTTTTCGTCCAGAATCAATCGACAACCTCAATCAAATATTCGCTCGCGACATCGGAGTCGTAATCGACGACCGCTTTGTCGTGACTCGCGTCATTTCCGAACGTGCAGCTGAATGGGAAGGCATTGCGCCACTCCTTCATCATGTGCGTGATTCTCATCTTTTGACTCCGCCGCAAGGGGTTCGGATGGAAGGAGGAGACATCATGCCAATGAATGGCGAAATTTGGATTGGATACAGCGCCGAAGACGACTTCGCCCGGTTCACGACTTCACGTACCAATGAAGCAGCCCTAGATTGGCTCTCTGACCAATATCAAGATTGGAATATCAGGGGGTTTGAATTGACCAAATCAGACGATGACCCTAGGAAAAACGCTCTGCATTTGGATTGCTGCCTGAGCATCATGTCTGACGGCCATGCCATTTTTCACCCGGCAGGCCTGAAACAAGAATGCGATCGAAATTTCATTCGCCAAACGTTCGATGGAAAACTACTCGAAGTCGACGCCAACCAGATGTATGACATGCAATGCAACCTGATTTCCATCACTTCAAAAGATGTGGTATCATGTCCGACATTTCAAGACGTGAACGATCAGCTCCAAGCTTGGGGGTATGACGTGCACACGACAATTTTGCAGGAAACGGCGAAAATGGAAGGCCTTTTACGATGTGTTACCCTACCTCTCATGAGACAGGTCTAACTTCCACCAATGTTGACCATGAACCAACCCCAAACTCAAAGTACATCCAACATCTTGATGGTTCGACCCGCGGTATTTCGAAAAAATGAAGAAACTGCAGAAAACAATCACTATCAACAGGACGCTGAAATCAAAGACGTTCAGGAAGTCGCTCTGAATGAGTTTGACACCATGGTTGCCGATTTAAAGTCACGGGGGGTAAATGTAATCGTCATCGAAGATGACCCTTCCTCCGACACACCCGATGCCTTGTTCCCCAACAATTGGGTGAGCTTTCACGGCGATGGACGCGTGGGCCTTTATCCCATGTTTGCCCCGAATCGAAGGAACGAGCGCCGCGAGGACATTTTCCACGACTTGGTTCATACGCACGGTTTTGCGTTGAACGAAATCGTTGACTTTACCGAATTTGAAACGCACGAGGCATTTCTCGAAGGAACCGGCAGCATGGTTTTAGACCGCGTGCATGGCAAAGCCTATGCTGCATTGAGCCCTCGAACAGATCGGCATGCCTTCGAACATTGGTGCGAAACCATGGACATCGAAGGCGTGGTATTCGAGGCCTTTCAAAGTGTAGGTCAGGATCGGAAGGCCATCTATCACACCAACGTCATGATGTCCATTGGTACGGGATGGGCTGCCGTATGTTTGGACTGCATTGATCATCCTGAAGACAAGTCCCTGTTGGTTGAGTCGCTCAAGGCAAATGGATTGACACTTGTGACTTTGAAGGAAGACCAAATCAATCAATTCGCCGGCAACATGCTCGAAATTCAGACGATCGAAGGCGAAAAACTGATTGTGATGAGTCAGAATGCATCCTGTGCTTTGACTACAGAGCAACGAGAAACTTTGGGGCAATTTGGCACCTTAGTCTCTTACGATTTAAACACAATCGAAACGTGCGGAGGGGGGTCTGCCCGTTGCATGATGGCCGAAGTACATCTGCCCCTTGAAGTTGAACAACAGTCCTGATTTGCCCTATGATTCACGCCCTTGACCACCAATTGCATCACGCTGTTCTCGACACTTTTGAAGCCACTTTTGGCAAACGTCCCTCGCAGGAGCAAATTCAAATTCAAACCACCCGCACTGAATTTGAGGGCGATCGCACCGTGGTGGTGTTTCCCCTGGCGGGAATGGCTGGTGCCCCGCCGCAGGTCGCTGCGGACAGGCTAGGCAAAGCCTTGGTCGAGACCTTTGATTGGATTGTCAAATACGGCGTGGTGAAGGGATTTCTCAACTTGACCTTGAGTGATGAAAGTTGGTCTACAGCAATCCAAGACGCCCTCACCGACTCCTGGGGATTTGCACCGAAAAACTCCAAGTCTCAAGTCATGGTGGAATACAGTTCACCAAACACCAACAAGCCTTTGCACCTGGGACACTTGCGGAACAACTTTCTTGGCTACAGTGTAGCCAAAATCCTCGAAGCGGCGGGGCACGAGGTGGTGAAGGTCCAAATCATCAATGACCGAGGCATTCACATCTGCAAATCCATGGTGGCTTGGCAGAAATTTGGGCAAGGAGAGACGCCAGCGTCCACAGGCGAAAAAGGCGACAAACTTGTTGGGCGCTATTACGTGGCCTTTGACAAGGCATTCAAATCAGAGATTGCGGAAGGAGTCGCACGCGGGCTCGAGGCAAAAGAAGCGGAAAACGCCAGTCCCATCATGCAAGAAGCTCGCTCCATGTTGCAACGTTGGGAAGACAATGATGCTGAAGTTGTGGATTTGTGGAAGACCATGAATGGCTGGGTTTATGACGGATTCAATGCCACCTACAGCGACATGGGCGTCTCTTTTGACAAACTGTACTACGAATCAGACACCTATCTGCTCGGCAAAAAGCACGTCGAATCAGGATTGGCTCAAGGCCTTTTTTTTCGAAAAGACGATGGGTCTATTTGGGTGGATCTCACTGAAGACGGTTTGGATGAGAAGCTTCTGCTTCGCGGTGACCGCACTGCGGTTTACATGACACAAGACATTGGCACTGCCATTTTGCGGTTTCAAGAGCATCCAAAGTTGGACCGGCAAGTCTATACTGTTGGCAACGAACAGGAATACCACTTCAAAGTGCTGTTTTTGATTCTCAAAAAACTGGGGTTTGTCCAAGCTGACCAAAACCACCACCTCAGTTATGGAATGGTTGAATTGCCGGAAGGCAAAATGAAGTCTCGAGAGGGTACCGTAGTCGATGCAGACGACCTCCTTCTTGAAATGCGAACCAAAGCCAGAGAGATTTCGGAAGAACTCGGCAAGGTGGATGACTTCTCAGAAAAAGACAAGGTGGCGTTGGCGAGACAGGTTGGTCATGGCGCACTGAAATATTTTTTGCTTAAAGTAGCTGCCGCCAAGTCCATGATGTTCGATCCTCAATCAAGCATTGATTTCTTTGGAAATACCGCACCTTTTATACAATTCAATGTCGTTCGTTGCAAAAGCATTCTGAAAAGTGCCAAAGTCAATGTCTCGGAACTCCACTGGTCCGCACAAACCCCTCTGGACGACGCAGAACGAACTCTTGCTGCCGGTGTACTGTCATTCCCATCTGTTGTTCAAGAGGCCGCAGACGCTTACGACCCATCTGTCATCGCAAATCACTGTTATGACCTCATTAAGGCTTTCTCGAGCTTTTACCAAGATCACCCCATCGTCAAGGAAACCGACCACAACACCCGAAATATGCGCTTGGCTTTGTGCGCGACGGTCAGCATCACGGTTTCAAACGGCATGAGTCTACTCGGGATTGATATGCCAGATCGCATGTAGTCACAATGTGAACCGACGCTCCGTGTGATGTCCCTCACAGCTAAGTTTCGCCTTCCATTGCCCCCCATTCAGTGGTCTCTTCACACTCCAAGTGTGGACACCAGATGATATTGGTCCCTCATGAATGACCACAATTTCGCCCGTGGGCCCCTGCAATTCACAATGCACCGCACCTTCTGTCTTGACTCGAATACTGACATCGAGCACCCCTTCACGTAAAGCAACCGCATCTCCCTCCCAATCTGCGTTCACACGCGGGGCCACTCCAACTGCATAGGAAGCTTTTAAACGAGACCACAGCACATAGACCACCATTCCGAGGAGTCCAACCAACAACGTCCACTGCAATGTCTCCATCATTCAAAGAGACAAGATTCCTGGAATGGCAGAAGCAGCCTCATAACGCACAAAAATGTCTTCTGGGCCCTTGACCTCTTCATCGACCGTCACAGCGCGATAATTCCCATTTTTGGAGTCACGAATCTGAAACGTCGCTTGTTGACCAAAAATCGCACGCAAAGTCGCTTCATTCTCAGGCTTGGAAGGCATGATGAATTTGAACTTGAAAACACAAGGCCAAGTATGTGTATCGTTCAACTGGGCTCGAAGTTGTTCGCGTTTGGCGTCGTCTTTTGAAGTCATGAAAAAAGCGATGAAGAGAGGTTAAAAATACAACGGGCCACCGCGAAGGTGACCCGTAACTCACAATTGTATTCTTTCGATGTCCTCAGAGGCAGGCTGTACCAAAAATGGCCAAGAATCCAAGCAGATCTGATGTTGCGATGGCACCATCTCCATTGAAATCGCCCATGCAATTTTCCGCACCAACACATTGGTTCAGCGATTCATCCCAAGTCGTGCCAGGACCGCAGTAACTCGCGGGATCAATGGTGTCCTCATCTGCATCGCAGATGCCGTTGTCGTTGGCATCTTCCTCACAACTTCCATTGCAAACGCCCAGTGCATCTGCACTACCAACACAATCATCCACATCGTCACAGATGCCATCTTCGTCCACGTCTTCGCAGGGAGTCGAACCACACGCCACAGCCGCTCCATTGATGACGAGCTCGGCAAATTCGATTTCACCACTTGAGAATTGAAATTTGACTGAACGACTAAAAGCCACTTCACTCACTGTGAATTCGTTGAGACCCACCTCGAGATCCATCGGTGTACCGTTGTTCCAATTGCCATTGGCCACGGTTTTGACAACACGAAATGACGCTCCCGCATCTGGCAGGGCAGTCACAAGGATACTCATGGTTTGAGCTGCAGCACTGTTGGGATCGTCTGGCGTTGTGGCCGTGACCACGTGAGGCCAAGTCGCATTGGGGCCATCGTCGACTCCATCACAATTTTCCATCGCCACGCCGTCGAGGTCACTTGCACAAGTGAGCGTCTCTCCGTTGATGCTCAATGCATCAAATTCGACGTCCCCAGATGAGAATTGAAACTTCACCGACCTCAGAAAACCAACACCAGATACCGTAACTGAATTGGAGCCCAATTCCAGGGGTTGAGCGTTGCCAAAAAACCAATTGCCATTCGCAACAGTTTTCGCAACTCGATAAGACGCACCTTCAGGCATCGACAAAACATTGATTTGCATGGTTTGTGGGGATGAAGATGTCGGGTCGTCAGGCGTTGTAGCTGTAAGAACTCGAGGCCAGTTGTCATTGGGTCCATCTTCAAACAAATCACAACTGCCCGTGGTGTTTTGGGCTGTCAATCCGTATGAAATGCAAACCAAGGTTGCCATCAATGCGCGAGAGAGGATTTTCATTGTATCACGGTGTTGAATTCTTAATTAAGTTACTGATTTTGAAG
>DCBH01000064.1:0-15723 GCA_002313415.1 Flavobacteriales bacterium UBA1112 | reverse complement strand
TCATTGTAAACTCGGGCAATTACAGTGTCCGTCATCAGCTTCATCTCCTCGAGGGTTTGGTCGTCACCAAACTCTTTCTGCAATTCGATCAACTCTTTTTTCAAACGCATGACAAGGGTATCTGGAGCCTCCGCGTAGATGTTGTTCATTTCCGTTGGATCTGAATCCAAATCGTACAGTTCCCACTCGTCCATGGAATAGTAGAAATGCATCAGCTTGTATGGTCCTGATTTGATTCCGTAGTGCGGTTGAACCTTGTGCCAAATGGGATACTCGTAATAGTGATAATAGACGGCACTCCGCCCAGCATTCTCTTCTCCATCGAATGCCGATTTAAAACTTTGGCCTTGCATTGATTGCGGCACTTCGAGGCCTGCCATGTCAAGCAAAGTCGGACCAAAGTCGATGTTCATGGCCATGTGGTCTGATTCCGTTCCAGGATCAATGACCCCAGGACATTGAATGACAAATGGCATTTTAAATGACTCCTCATACATCCAGCGCTTGTCAAACCATCCATGCTCACCCAGATAAAAACCTTGGTCTGAGGTGTAAACCACCACCGTATTTTCATCCAAACCCGTTTCTTCTAAATAATCTAAAACTCGACCTACGGCGCGATCTACACCGGCCACGCACCTGAGGTAATCTTTGATGTATGTCTGGTATTTCCAATTTTTGAGGTCTCGCCCTTGCAAAGAGTCGTGGGGAGTCCAAAACTGTCCCTTGTCCCCGTATGCCAACCACCTCATCGAATCTCGACGAGTCAAGCCGGGCGGTGGAACCTGTTTCATGTCTCTGCGATTGAGGTGATTTTCAATTTCCATCATGTTTTCGGAGGCCGCAATCCTACCGTCGTAGTCATCATCGAAATTGGCTGGGGTCGGAAATTCGATGTCTTGGAACAATTCGTGGTACATCGAATCGGGACGCCAATCACGGTGAGGCGCCTTGAATTGATAAAGCAACATGAATGGTTTGTCTGCATCCCGTTTCTCAGAAAGCCATTCAATGCAATCGTCTTCAATGACTTTGGTAGAGTGCCTCGTTTCCTCCACCAAGGTGTCCACGCCGTTGACACAGAATTGAGGGTTGAAATACGTTCCTTGACCTCCCCAATTGATCAGCACCTTGGAATAATCAAATCCCGTTGGTGTTGTTCCGAGGTGCCACTTCCCAATGACTGCCGTTTCATACCCATTCTGTTGAAACACCTTGGGAAAAGTCAGCAACTCCCCATTGAAATCACCCCCGTCCACATTTTTGTAAAATCCATTGACGTGACTGAATTGCCCCGTCAGAATTGACGATCTGCTGGGCCCGCAAATGCTATTTGTGCAATACACTTGATCCATGCGCGCACCGTTGGTAGCAATTCGATCTATGTTCGGCGTGGGTGCCAACTCTGCCAGATCAGAACCGTAAGCGCTGACAGCTTGATAGGCATGGTCGTCAGCCATGATGTAAATGACATTTAGCGGCGCTGAATTGACATTCTCGTTTGCTCCTTGTTGACAGGACCAAAAGGTCAATGCCACAGAGCAAACAACGAAAATGCCTAAGTTGGTTTGATATTGATACATGTGCATTCGTATTTCAGGTGTTTATCTTTTGACTAAGAACGGAATGTTTGCCGTGGAGCACGCTCTTTCATCTCTGCAAACGGTGACAAAAATCCTGTATGCTCCGGGATCTTCTGGTGCCAAAAATGAGATGCCGTCCTCATCTGATTGAGAAAATGTGGTGGGAATTTCCTGCAAACTCTGTTGGCGATCTCCTCCTGTTTTTTTTGAGGTCGATTCTGGAAAAAGAGCACACTGCCATCTGAGTTCTCCACCCCAATCTTCCAAATCAATGTCAATTGCCACTTCCGAATGAGGCAACAAGACGTGGTCCTTTCGCCAACCGAGGCTGTTCAGTCGGATGTTCTGAATGCTAGGCGCACGTCGATCTGGCCAATCTCCACGCCACGCTTTGTGCATGGCATCAACACCATCGGTTGCTCGACCGTCACTTAAGAAAAGACCATGCCAGGTGGCTGTTGACTCTTGCTTTTGCCCCCACAGAAAACAATAGCTCCCCAAACACATGCTGGAATCTGCCGCAATGATCTCCTGGTATCTCCGCAAGCGAGTCGATGCCTTAACCCCACCTGGAGGCTCTTTTTTTGCACCCCATGTGGTGCGGGGTGCCTCAAAAGGACCATTGACCCCCCATTCTGTCACGAGGTACGGCTTTTCCCATCCAAATCGGCGAATGTTTAGCGGAAGTCTCTCTATGCTCCCGTATGCATTTACGCCCAGGACGTCGATGCTTGGACAATGCGTTCGCACCATGTGAATCTTGGCCGGATCTATGCCCGCAAGGACCGTCGATGTAGGGTGATGCGGATCAACCTCATGAATGAATGCAGCCAATTCTTCCACTGCATCCCAAACTCTCGTATTTGTGTATTGCAAGTCAACCTCATTCCCAATTCCCCAGAGCAACAACGCCGGGTGGTCCTTGTACTTCAGAACCTCTTGCTTCAGCTCCAACAATTGACCTTGAATGGCGTATTCGTCGTTGTAGTCCATTCCTGTTCGCTCGGGTCTCAGATACAATCCGAGCATTACACTCATCCCTCTTTTGTGCGCTGAGTCCAAAAGGGCTGACTTGTTGGTACTCCACAGACGAATTGAATTGGCGCCTGCGTTTTCAAGAATGTCAAAATGCGATTTGGCGCCCGCCCCATGAACGTCGTGTTTTGCGCCGTTTCGCATCAAATGCCATCCCGAAGAGTCTGAGTTGAGAACGACCGACGTGCCTTGAGCCGGGCACGTGAGGTAGGCGACAAAAAACATCGCACTGAGCCAAATCCGCTGTGTGGCAAACTTGCTCATCGCATTTGTCGCTCTAACCATCGCATTGGTTTGCCAGGATGCCCTCGATATTCTTTCCATTCGAATTTGGAAAGTTGGGTTTGGATGTCGTCTGTCAAGGTTACTCGAACTTCTCGAGCTGCCTTCCATTTAAAAAGCTCAAATTGCTCAAATCCTTTGATTGGCAAAGCGCAACGCCAAACGCCCTCCGACGTTTGCAGACAGTGATCTTCGGTCAGTTGTTGTTGGATTCTACGAGGAGCACCATATGCGGACCAAATTGCAACGGTCATCGGAGCCCACTGTCCCTGCAACTCAAACGTCAAGGCAGATGAAGAATACAAGCCTGACATATCTAAGGTTTCCCAATCGTTCAAAGCAACACCAAAAGCATTCCATGCTTTGTCAATCCCGTTTCGATTGTAATTCAATGCTAGGGAAGTTCCATCACTTGGCTGCATCCATTGAACCGTATTGCTCTCAAGTCCCCACCAGAGTTTGTTAGAATCCAATTGAACCGGTAAATCTTGACATACGGAGCCCCTCGGCGAAAGTCTTTTTACCTCATGTTGAAAAGGCACAATTTGAATGGCATCCAAATGGACAAACCCCTCTCGTTGGAATTCAATTCGCAATTCTTTGATGTTGGCGAGATTCACACCTTTAGATGCTGCCTTGAACGTAGAAAGGGGGATGACGACCTTGCGCCAAGTGTCGTCCAACCTTTGCCCCTCCACGTTTAACAAATTGATTTTAGAATTGGCTTGTTTCCCAGCATAATCGACCAATGCGAAGAACATGGGAAGCTTTGACGCCGAACCAGTTTCGAGTCGAATGTGAAATTGGATGGCAGCAATGTTCTCAATGCCTTTGAGATTTTTACCCACATATTGCGCCCACGGAAAACCAATTCCAAGGTATCGGCAGTCATCCGTTTGCAGCCACTCGATGGCCACATGATTGTCACCCTCAATTGAATTTTCCTTGGGGAACTCAACACGCTTGCATGGATGAGCTTTGAATCCAAACATGGTTGAATTCTCAAAATCCATGAATATCTGACGGTGGGGAAAAGACAAGACCCGTTCCTCAGGGGTAGACGTCAAGTCCACATCATACATCTGACATGATACATGGTGCATGCTTCCGCATACCAACCACAACGCAACGCAGCCTATGGCACCAAGCAGCCTCATTACTCTTGTTCCAAAAGTGGAATTCCCTCTGTGAACGTGACGTAATCCAAGTCGGCCCGAGCCGCGATGTTTCCATTGTCGGGGCAATTGCCACTGTTGAAAGGACATGCCTGAAGGCCAAGGCGAATTCCCCTAATCTGTGAAGGCTCCCTGAGGTTGTTTCCTCCTTCGCTCTTCACCTCAAAGTCGGAATAAGAGATGTCAAAGAATCTCCAACCCTCCCAATCCACTGGTCGAATCTGATATTTGTAAACCTCCATGTCACCACCAAAGATGTCGGAAGCATTGTTCGAAGGATTGTCGTCAAATGGAGCTTCAGATTCCGAGAGCAGAATGTTGACGTACTGATCAGTCGCAAATTCACCGTTCAATCCTCCAAGAACGCCTAAGTTGAGATAAAAATCGTCAGGCCCTACCCCTACTGCACTCATGTCAAGTGGGATGTCGATGTACCCCAAACTCCAATCCCAATTTACCCTGCCCCCCATCTTAAAATATTGACCTCCCTGCAATGCCTCGTCCTGAGCCAATTCAAAGGTCATGTTCCCTCCATCCTGGTGCCAAACCAGCGCTCCGGACGGAATTCCGTCATCAAAACTTGCCACCTCAATGCCATCGTAAACCTTGGTGCCTTCCACAACCAAATCTGCTGTCAACTCCTGACCCTCACCCTCAATGCTCAACACCACCTGACAGGGTTCGGCACCAAAAAATGGCACATCATCACAATTGCCAAACCACACTTCCTGTTCCGGCAGCAGCTCACGAGAAAACCCTTGCAACGTCTTGGTACTTCCCGTCTCCATGCCCACAATCGACAGCGTCCAATCTACTGGCTTTGAAAACTCACAGGAAAAGCCAACTGTTTCTCCAATGGAAAAGTCTGGAGAGAGATTGGTCAACTCCAAAGAGTCAAGAACCTCGAAAACGCCAAACAACTCGTCGATGGCCGGCCCCTCTGCATCAGGACGACTGCATCCCAAAGTCAATGTGAAGGTCAACAATGTTGCCATTGGCAAAAAAATGGTCGTCTTTTTCATAGCGTTGCAGAAATCACAATAAATACTTGACTCGCCAGCAGCCGAGATTGATTTTCTAATTCCAAGTCTTGTCCCCAAAGGTTCCATTGAAGCCGTGCCAACACGTCCCTGGACAAGTCATACCTGACTCCAACCGAAGTCATCCAAGCTTGGGTATTCAACTCGACCCTCTGAAAGTTGTAAAGTTCGCCCAAATCAGAGCGTACATTCAAAAATTCATGGCCATTGCCCATCGCGTGCCTACCTGAACATTCAATCGAACATTGGGGCAAGAGCTCCATTTCAGCTGATACTGTCAAGTTGGACGTCAACAAGTCCAACGCTTCCAATTCACTTCCTCCCCTCTTGGTATGCTGAAGCCTCTCATGCACCGACAATCGGAAATCTCTCCCACTTGAAGCCGACGGGGTCCATTCAAAACCAAAACCAACTGTTCTAAACAAACGCAACTCAGTCGTTCCCTGACCCGTCAACTCCGCAAAACGAGAGCCATCAAACTTCCACTTGACCTCCGGATAAAACTTCTCGACAGCCAACTCCACACCTCTGCGGTTGGGAGTAGCCCTCCCAAAAGGCATGACATTGTCAAACAAAGGTGCTATGGACATTAAGGTTGGTGATATGGACTGATTTCCCATGTTGATGTCGGACATCAGGTCAAACAAAGACGACGGTCTCATCGCCTCTTCAGACCCAACTGTCGGATACCTCGAAGGAGAAAAGGTCTCAGAAAAATCGTAGCGTTTGCTTTGGGCTCCAGCACTGCGGAAGAAGGGATCGACCTCACGATAACTGATGTGTCCTTGCCACGAAGAGTCGAGTCCAACAAAATGGCCCTTGAATCCAGCAAATCCGCCCTGCCTAGAACGAATCAAGCTGTCCAAGTCGCCATTTGCCATGTCGCGTATGCGCCAAGCATGATTGGACCAACCTCCTTCTACCGTCCACCTTACGAGTGCATCTTTCCACTTGTTTTGCTTGTGAAGCATCGCATGAGTTACTGGATTCAAGACATTGTATTCAGTGGTTCCAGAATTCGGGAGATCGGCGAGAACAGCATGATGCAATTCACCTGACCAACCGCGTTGCAAGACAGCAGCAGAGGTGATTCCTGCCATAACACGATCTGGTGTATAAATGCTTTCTGAAACCTGCCGTGACCCAAGTGGGCGTGTCAAATACCCGTCCAAAACCATGCGCTCAATGCCACGATCTCCATCCAAGGTCACATTGGCCTGAGCCCCCTGCAAGCGCCAACGATTCCCTTTGAAGAAATTTTCATAAGAAACCAGTCTACGCTGCGCTTCGAATGCATGCCCCCATGCATCAGCAACTTCTCCTTCATCGGCATGCAGCGTGAAATCTGACTGATTGAGGTAAATGTCACCGATGTTGAACTTGACTTTGTTCTTCAGCACACCCGACACGCGAAGTTGACGAACATCAACCTGTGTCCCCTGGCCAAAAAATCCGCCAAATTCATTCAACACACGGATTTGAGCAAAAACCTCCATCTCAGAATTTGGATTCACATGGGGGTTCAAATCCAACAAATTCCATCCACTCGATGTCGCACCGGAGTTCGATTGCTCTTGAACCAATGCGTCTGAAGTAAACCAAGTTCTCGCAAATCCGTCCAGCCAGTAGCGCGAAGCTTCACTCTGATCGAGCTGCTGAGTCCAACCAGATTGAGCGACGCCTAAGCACATTAAAACGGTCAGAAAATGCTTCATTTCAAAATGTCAATTTCAATTCCACCATGGTCTCTCTACCCGAAAGTTGATTCAGCATGAAGTTGGGGTCTTCATAAGCATACCATTGCTGACGGATGTACAAGTTCGTTCCTTCGGACAAGGAAATGTCCATGCCAAAGCCCAGTCTGCGGTGAGTTTGATTCCGCGCCATGGTCTGTATCTCTTGGCTTCCAATAAGACGATGCCAAAAGCGATTAGAGACGGATGGGCTGTCGGCGTCACCCCTTGCAGTCTCGCTGTTGCCAATCACGCGCTCGAGTCCAGCGTGACCCAAGACTGTCAGACGCGTGTTGATTTCGAGTCCCACGTCCATCTGAAGGCATCGCTGTTTGATCAAAGCTTGGCCTGCGCTACGGGGCAAAGAAATCCAATCACGTTGTGCCGTATTTGCTCGATACAAGGACATGACCATCCAATCCCTTCCAAGCCACTTTCCGCGCTTTTTTACTTGGGCTTCGAGGGTGTTGAAACGCTTTTTAAACGAAGCGGCAGAGGCGATGAGAGAGTCGGACAACGAGGCAACTTCGAATGTTCGGCGATACACACTGTTCAAATCGTTGTATGGCCCCCAAGCCTGAGAGAACAAATTCAGCCGAGACAGGGTCTCGCCATTCACGAGGTGGAAGTAAGAAATCCCGCCCTGCGTTGGGTTGATTTCCGACGACACTCCGGCTCCGACATTGACTTGACAATTCCACAGTCGACCATCCATATGCATTTCGATCCCCTGCCTGTTGTTCACAGGGGTCCCCAATCCAACCAAAGGAGACTCAAACGGTGCCCTCACCGTGGCCCCAATGCCAGCAATGTTCGGAAACACCTCCAAAACTGAAGAATTCAAGAAATTGCCGGTGACGTTGACAAATTGCGGTGAAATCCGATAACCCCTCAAGGACAACGGCCAAGAGGCTTTCGGGGTGGGTCGGATATCTAGAAAAAAAGCACCGCCATGTTGAACATCAGACTGCATACTCTCGATGTATCGTCCCCAACCACCTTCAACAACCATCACATGTTCACGCAACGATGCTTTGCACTCCAAAGTGTGTAGCTGATAGGACCTGGCATCCAAACTCAACGTATCCAGCGCAGATCGTGAAATCAGCATGTTGTAAGCGACGGTACCCTGCGAATTGACGTTTTTAAGCACACGCCAACTTGAGGTGAAATTCGGTGCCCCCTCAAAAAAAGCCCTGTTGAAATTGCTTTTCCCGACGACGCCCTTCACCTGCATTCCGCGAGGCAAATCACTCAACCCGAGAAACGCCCCTTGAAACGCCCTGCTGCCATACCTCAAGCCCATGTCTACAAGACCCTTGTCTAGATATTCTTGGTATCGCATCCAAGGCCTTTGGTCCACTGTTGTCTGAGGCCTTCGATCGAAAAGACTCATCCTGTTGAACGTTCGATTTCCCCAAACTGTCAGCCTACTCTGTCGATACCAAGTCACTCCACCGGTTCGAAGGGTGATTTTCCCCCAGTCTCTCCTGATTTTTAGAGACGTGTTCAAACCCAAATCCAAGGTCAACCTCGACGGATCAACCTCTGGACCTTTGAACAAAGAATTCCCCATAAAATCAACCCCGAATTGGACACCGTCTTTTGTGACGAGCTTCAATCTGGTCAAAAACATAGGCTCGCGATACAAATCACCTACAAGCACGGCCAATGTCTTTCCAGAGTTGTTGGGAAACACGTCGTTTTGTGCTCTTACATAACCCAAAATCCGACAGAATCCTGTAGCCGAAACAGAGTGAGTAGGCCTGCGTACGAGTGGTGCAGAGCTGCCTTCCCAATCCGCAGGAGGGTCAATTTGTCCCTCGACAAATCCAGTGGCGACAACAAACAGAAGCACGCACACAAAAACGCACAAACATTGGGGACATCTCAACGGGGCTTCACTCATCCTCATGGGCTGTCTAACTTAAGACAAAAGGCAACAGGGTGTGTCCAACTTCCGACATTTTGCATCAATCTTCACTTTCGACATCAGGAGTGCGAACACAGCGGAATCCAATGTGACTTGTTCCCGTGTCGAATGCAACGGGCATGCGCGCAGTCACCCTGTAGCTTGAACAATACCCCTCGTTGCACAAGTATGATCCGCCACGCATGACCTTTTTAGGCACATCTGGTTCGAGAGGGTCAAAGGATTCCGATGGCCCGCTTGGATTGCTCAATGCCCCTCCGTTGCCTGCCAAGGCGTACGTTCCAGGTGCGTACCAGTCTTCACACAACTCCCAAACGTTTCCACCTAAATCCCAAAATCCCAAGGGACTCGGCGGGTAGGTCATCACAGGTGATGTTCCAACATGACCATCCGTGGCAAGGTTGAGAGTTGGGAATACACCATCCCAGATGTTGCATTTGCTTTTCCCGATACTGGGGGAGACATTGCCCCAAGGGTAGCGGAATTCGCGCCCCCCTGATGTCGCGGCATACTCCCACTCTGCCTCTGTCGGCAACCTGCACTTTCGCCAAGTGGCGTATGCAACGGCATCTTCGTGTGCCACATGCACAACAGGGTGTTCGGTGCGATTTTTCCATGTCGACCCGGGACCTTCTGGATACCTCCAACTCGCGGATTCTCTCCACCTCCACCATTGACCGTGGTCCCTCAAACCAAAGACATCTTGGGGAGACTCAAACACCATGGAGCCAGGGTCAAAAACGCCCTCTGGTGTCTCGACGCTCCGCTCGGCAACAGTGACGTAGCCAGACGCTTCAACAAATTCCGCGAATTGGGCGTTGGTGACCTCATGTGCATCCATGAAAAAGCCACTCACTTGTACGAGGTGACGCGGTTTTTCTCTGGGCAAGGCCTCCAAGTCATTTTTGGAAGCTCCCATTTGAAAAGATCCGCCCGCAACCCAAATCATGTTTGCATGATTGACTTGGGGCAACGCTGCTTCGTCCAATGGGCGATGGTTGACGGAAATGTCACCACATCCCATCAAAACCAAAAACGCAAAAATCACGCCCCCTCGCATTGTCATCAGTGAATGGATTCAAACGAACGAAAAGGTGCATTTTTCCATGTAATGCCCTCTTGCCAGCGTGGTGCACTCACCTCATGCAGGTATCCAAGCAGTTCACTGCTCATCCTTTCTGCAACAGCTGGCAATGACTCGGCCAAATCGTGTTGTTCTCCGATATCTGCCTGCAAATCATACAGCCTTGTTTCTCCGTCGTCGTGGAAATAGAGCAATTTGAAGTCTCCTGAAATCCAAGCGGAATGAGGTCTATTCAAGGCAATCTTATTTTGATAGGGAACGTGAAATGCCATCCCATCGTAGGGACGTGTCACTTTTCCCGTCCCTCCCTGTAACAAAAGGTTTGAAAAACTGCCTCCATCAAGACTGTCCGGAAGATGATGAGTACCACCCGCCAACGATGCAATGGTGGGAAGTAAGTCCGCGCCCCAAATGGGGCAAATAGTGTGAGATCCCGGTTCGACTCCTGGACCGGCGACCACCATCGGAACACGCAAGCCTCCTTCCATGGCATCCCACTTTCCTCTTTGAAGCGGATGATTCAAACTTTGGGTGTATTTCTTTGCTCCTGGAATGTTGGGCACTCCCCCGTTGTCTGACATGTATATCAAGTAGGTGTTGTCCATCAACTCCAACTCATCCAATTTTTTCATGATTTGGCCAAGGCTTTCGTCCAAATCTTGAGTCATTGCTGCAAATCCGACATGTTTGTGCCGCTCACCTGGAGAAGCAATGGCCATGGTCTCCAAAGAAGATGTCGTCGTTTCTATGCTGCTGTGGACTGCGTAGTGAGACATCTGAAGATAAAAGGGTTGTCGTGTTTTCGCGCACGAATCCAAAAACTGGGAAGCCCGCTCAGTCACGTGTAAAATCTTCTTTGGATCTTCTTTGGTCGTGGTTTCCCACTGGGACTTGTCGTTGACAAATCCTCCATCATAATTCTTTGTTGGGCCATCACTTTCATCAAAGCCAAATGTTTCTGGACTTGCTCCCATCCCCCACTTCCCAAAGTGCCCCGCAACGTAGGTCGAATCTACGTTTCGCAACAATTTCGCAATGCTCACCCATTGTCCATGGGGAATGTGACCTGCATCCATTCCCACTCGAATCAATCGCATTCTCGCCGGAGATTTGCCAAATTGAATGCTGTAGCGAGACGGCGCACACACAGGTGCTGAAGCCCTTGCATTCGAAAAACGCATGCCCATTGAAGCCAATGAATCCAAATGTGGTGTTTGATGAAAATCACTTGCCGACTCAGCCATGCCTGGTAGCATCCTGACTGAGGTTCCATTCCAAGCTTGGTCATCCACAAGCATGACGATAAAATTGGGCAAATCGTTGAAACTTTTTTCAGGTGCAGTCATGGAGGTGCATCCTGCACATCCAATCACGACCCATGCAATCCAATTGTACTTCATGGCATTTTTGAATGAGGCTGTCCTAAAATCGGAGGTGTTCGTGGAATCGGCCTGGCCTTTCGATTGACCTCTCCAGCCGCGTCAGGAACTTGCTGATTGGTCGATTCTATGCTTAGCATGAGATGCCTTAAGGAATCAAATGTTTGCACCATGGATGCATCATCAGCAACATTGTGGAGTTCATTCGGGTCAACGGTGTGATCATACAATTCCCAACCCAGCGAGCCTCCCTCACCCCATCTTGTGATTCTGTGGTTCTTCGTTCGAAATGTAGCTCCCTTGCGCCATTCAGTGTAAGCCCCTTGGCGCGGATTTCCATCGCTATTCCAAGACGCAAACAAGTCGATACCCGGCAGCGACTCATCGAATGCAATCCCTGCCCAAGTTGATACGGTAGGAAAAAGATCGATCAACTCAACGGGTTGACCAGCAATCGAACCGGGAATAACATCCTGCATCCCTCGAACAATCAATGGCACGCGCGTGGCGTCTTCAAACAAAGTTTGCTTCTGCCAATGTCCGTGTTCTCCGAGATGATAGCCATGATCACTAAGAAAGATGACGAGTGTGTGGTCGTCAAGGCCAGTCTTCTTCAATGCATCCAGCACCTGACCAACCTGAGCGTCAACAAAGGATACAGATGCGCGATAAGCTTGAATGATCGCCTTTGCCGTGTCGATTGACAAGTCCAATTGGCTCGACTTCGCTCGAAGCGAACGTTGGGCAGGCTGCGGCAAGTCTCGCCATGAGTCTTCCTCTCGGTTGGGCACATCAATGCCCTCAAGAGGGTGAAAGTCAAAATATTTCGATGGCGCCAAAAAGGGCGTATGCGGTCGAAAAAAGCCCACCGCCAAAAAAAATGGCACTTGAGAATCCGCAAATTCTTCGAGTTTTCTTCGAGCAATTTGAGCGACCATGCCGTCCGTATACTCCTCGTCATTTCCCAGGGATCGATACCAACTCAATGTGCCTCCGAACCTCCCCTGAACCAAGGAATGGATGAGATGTTCTTCTCTCTTGTCACGACCAGCAGGATTGTATGTTTCGTCCCACGACGGATTGTCATCTTGGCCTGCGGTCCCGATTTCCCCAGGGTTGTCGTAATGAAACAACTTGCCAATACGGACCACATCATAACCGTTCTGGCGGAAAAGTTGCGGCAAGGTGACCACACTGGGCAATGCGTCTCTTAAGAGAACTCGATTTTCACGAACTCCCGACTGACTGGGGTACAACCCTGTTAAGAAACTGGTTCTAGAGGGACCACACAAAGGATATTGACAGTGAGCTTGGGCGAAACGCGTACCCTGGTCTGCGAGATTGTCAATGTGAGGCGTGAATGCGGATGAATCGCCATAACATCCCAGAGAGCAATTCAAGTCATCCGCGACAATAAGCAAGACATTCCGTCCATCGGCAGGCACATTTTTTGGTACAGAAGTGCATCCCAAAAGAAAGCCCAGGTTGGCCGCAACGTATACAACACGAAGACTGCGGCAAGGTTGATTCACAATGCCGAGACTCAGGGACGATGGACCACGAAGCGCGAAATCGTGCGACCACGGGCTGCCCCCGTTTCAAGAAAGTAGGTCCCAGGCGAAAGCGAATTCACATCGAGCAGGAGGGTGAATTCCGTGGTTTCTTCGCGCATCCAAACGCGACCATTTACATCCAAGACACGGACAACGCCCAACGGACCTTCGGAACGAGCCTGGATGTAAACGGAGGCAGGATTTGGCGCCAACTCTAGCGCTTTCAATTCAACGCGCTCTTCAAGCAAGTCAACCTCACCTGCACAAAGACAATCTCCAGTAATCACATCGTTAAGCGTTTCAGGATTCCCGTCGTCACAAGAATCGCCGACCAAAACACACATGCCATTGTCCACCTCAGCAAATGGCGCGTAATTGCACGCATCAGCATTGGTGCAGCCCTCTGAATTGTAGACAACCATACTTTTCCAATAAATGGTGTCCCCATTGGCCACACCCCAAGGACCTCTCCATCCAAATCTGCCCAAAGCTCCTTCAAATGACCCACTTCCAGCGTTGGGAGGGCTCGTCAGATCCAAGGTGTAGGTTTGGAAGTCGGTCATGGCCGTATCCACCGCGACATTCCAATGACACATGAATGAGTTGGATTCGGGTGGATATGCGAACAGCCTTGCATTTGGATTCCCAGATGAGGTTGGATTCTTCAGGGTGATTTGAACACGGTCGTACTCGCTCGCATCAATGTTCAAACTCTCGCTCACCGTGCCACTGCGCATGACCGGAGTCGCATTGAATGCGCGCATTGCCATCGCCTCCGGCTGCTCGACCAAGTTGCATCCGAGATTTGTTTCGCTGGCAGGAACCCATCCTTCCTTCGATCCTTGCCAATCATAAACGATTTGTCCACCCACCATGGGGACGAACATGGTGCTCAAGAACAACAAAGTCAAAGCTTGTGAGATGGACAAATCAGAAATCCGCATCAATGTGGTCATAACTCTTTCGTTTGGATAAAACAATGCTTCATGCGCAAGGTACATTACACTTTTGAGTATTGTTGATACCTTCTCTTCATGTTCCGCCTATTTCCATTCGCACCATTATTCACGTTGACAGCGTTGCTCTTGAATCCCTGTGATTCAATGGCTCAAGAGACGTACTACATCTCGCCGACAGGCCATGATGCAGCCTCCGGAACATCAGCGAATGAAGCATGGCAAACCATCAACAAACTGAACCAGGAGACCTTTTCACCCGGCGATCGCATCTTGTTTGAACGAGGTGGTTCGTGGCTTGGGATGTTTCATTTGAAAGGATCTGGTTCTCAATCGCAATCCATTGTCATCGGCGCATATGGAGACGCCGATATGCCTCATCCAGTACTTGATGGAAATGGATATCAAGCAGCACTTTTGATTTACAACGACAGCTTCATCACGGTTGAAAATCTCGTTTTCACCAATCAAGCATCACATCTCGATGAAAATGGTGAACTCAAAAGGCTCCCCTCATTTCTGGGCGAGACAAACGACTGGGGTTCCGGAAAAAATGTCAGATTTGGGATCAAAGTCGTCGCCGACTCTACGAACATCCATGGAATTGTTGTAAGTGATGTCTTGATTCATGACATTTTTCCCACGCCCACGAACTCAAACAACCAACATCTCGGGTACGGAATCAAATTGGAAAATCGTTCCGACACTTTGGCGGGTATTGTAAATACAATCAACAATGTCACCATTGAGGGTGCTGAAATCACCCGAACAGGGCATTATGGATTGTGGATCAAAGCGCTTGGCTTGGCAGGCAACGACGACATCAAAAACGAAAACATCCACGTGCTCAATTGCACTTTCTCACATACAGGCGGTTCAGGATTCGTTCCCAACAGATCTCGTGATGTCGTCGTAGAGCATTGTCTCTTCAACCACACTGGATCAAGCATCGACAATCGAATGTGGAAACGAGGAAGTGGTACCTGGCCATTTAAGTGCGAACGTGTGTTCATTCAACACAACCGTTTGATGAATGCACATGGACCTCAGGACTCTTACAGCGCTCACATCGACTACGGCTGCAAAGATGTGGTGATACAGTACAATTTGAGCTTCAACAACGAGGGCGGTTTTGCTGAGGTGTTGGGAGACAACATCAATTGCGGTTTTCGTTACAACATCAGCATCAATGACGGATACCGAGAAGACCCTGACGGCCTACAATGGAACAAAAAAGGGAAGATTTTTTGGGTCTCTACATTTTGCGGAGGCCCGACGCGATGTCCAAGTGAAGGAACTTTTTTTTACAACAACACCATCTATGTTGATTCAACGCTCAACCCTGAAATCTACGTGTGGCCAGAGTCAGGGGATGTTCATATTCTGAACAATCTCATTTACATGGAATCTTCAGGCGAAATTCTCGAAAGCTATTTGGAAACGCAAGACAACGAATACGTGATCAGTAAGAATTTGTTTTATCCCACCTCACGCATTGAATTGGACGACAACCTTTTGTCAGAAGCGTTGTTTTTGAATCCGCTTTTTGTTGAAACAATGCCATCTGTTCCTCTCCAATCCGCTCTGACTTACCAACTTCAATCAACCAGCCCTGCCATTCAAGGCGGAACGCTGATTTCCGGAAGCGAGAATTCCTTGGATTTTTTACAAAATAATGGCGGCAGAGACTTCTTCAACCAAGTGGTTCCGTCCAACAATCCACCCTCCATCGGCGCCATCCAACATTCCTTGTGCGGGACGGGCAGTGAATGGTCCGCAAGTGAAACCTCTTGCGTGCCTATCAACAATTCAGGTTGCGTAGGTGACTTGGATGGCGACGGCGTCGTAGGCACACTTGACTTGCTCCTTTTGTTAAGCGTCCTGTCGTCTTCCTGTTAAGTGAGGCAATTGGATATGGCAAAAACAAAACGGGCCACCCAAGGGTGGCCCGTTCATTTTCAATCAGGCGA
>DCBH01000066.1:7160-7321 GCA_002313415.1 Flavobacteriales bacterium UBA1112 | reverse complement strand
CCTTCACCTGTGGATTGTGGCAGATAACCTGCGCAAAGGAGCCGCGACCAACACCATTCAAATTGCAGAATACCTGCACCGCGCTGGCCGGTGGTCTTGAGCGTTGGGAAGAAGCGTTCAGATACCAACTACGTCCGAATCGGACTTTCGTCCGTTCCTCG
>DCBH01000066.1:0-6848 GCA_002313415.1 Flavobacteriales bacterium UBA1112 | reverse complement strand
CTTTCATCTGTTCCTCGTTCTGCATATTGGCCGTGCGTAAGTACATCCTTGAAGTCCACATGTCTGCTCTCGTTTTGGATGGTTTGCAGTGCCTGAGGGATTTTGAATGTCTTGTGAGAATCCGAGGCATTCAAAAATGTTGTGGACGGGCTTCGCGTCCTACCTTTCGACAAAATCACTCAGCTCATGCCTCTCTTCTCTGTTTCGCGCGCTCTTTTCACGTTTTGCTTTGGTGCGATGACGTTCTTTTCTACTCACGCACAATCTGACACACCATGGCTTGGTCTGGTGGCAGAGACGGAGCATACCGAAGGTGAACTCGCAGGGATGACCACTTACCGGTTGTACCTCTATACTCCCAACGCCAGTGATTTTGTGGTGAGTTGTTCCGGTGACGATGAAAATCCAATGTATCTCACCAGCACTTCCGAACCCGCGTGGTTCCAGCATGAGTTGGCCACGACGGCACTTGCAACGGATGTGAACCCGGCATTTTTCACATCCTTTCCTGAATTTGCTTTCGACAGTTGGTTGACGATTGGTGCGGAGGACAACACGGCCGCTGTGGACGTCATCGAGCTTGCGGATCCAGAATACGATGCTTTTGAAATTTTTGAAGCCGGTCAAAATGTGGTTGTTGAAACCAACGTCGGCAATGCTTGGTTTGTCTTGCCTGTTCCCACAAGTGTTGAGGCCGTCGCGGGTGAGGATTTGCGCGTGTTGATTGCTCAACTCACCACGGCGGGGGACATATCAGGCCAAATTCAAGTTCAAGTCTTCAACAACGGCAACAACCAAGATGAGTTTCGCGAGGTGTTGCCCATTTTGAACGCGTGCAACGACCCTGAAGCTTTGAACTATGAGCCTTTGTCATACAGCGACGACGGCTGTCAATACGCTGAGGTCGATGGTTTGGCCGAGGTGAAAATCATCGACATTGGAATTTTCCCATCACCCGCATCATCTCAAACCACAGTGACCTTTCCGGTTGAATGGGTCAATCGGTTGTCGGGTGCAGAACTGCGCGCGATCTCGATTGACGGTCGGGTGGCGGGGACGTGGTCGATTCAGAGCGAGCTCAATCGCATCGACGTTTCTGGTCTTGCTTCCGGTCAATACGTGCTGACCGTGGCTGATTTGAACAACGCAAGTCTGCCATTCCAAGGTCACTTGGTCGTGACCCACTGACAAGTCACTTCTGCAAGCGCGACAACACTTAGATGATGTTGTCACCCACGCGAAAAGCGATGTCGCGGAGATTTTTTCGAGTCTTTTCTGAAGTCACATGTCCCTCGGGCAAACGCCCCACCGCCAAAAGAGAAACAGGCACAAGGTGACTTGGGAGTTGAAGCAAAGATTTGAATGCGCCGCGATCAAACCCACCTACCTGCATGCTCGCGAGGCCTTTTTCGGTGAAAGAAAGTTCCATGGCAGCGACAGCCATGCCCACCCCAAGCAAAGCAGCATGGTCAGTTTCCCCTGTTTTTTCAAGCACGTTACTCGCCATGACGCCCACGATGGCACCGGCGTCTTTCATCCATTTGCGATTGGCGTCAACGGCTGTTTCGAGCAGTGCCTCAAAGCCAGTCTCACCGCGTAATGCCACGACGAACCTCCAAGGTTGGTTGTTGTAGGAAGAACTGCTAAGTCGAGCAGCTTCAAATCCATCCGCGAGATCGTTCCATGTGAGGCCAGTGCCATTGAAGGCGCGAGGGCTATGACGTTTGGATGCGAGTTCGAGGATGCTCATGGCCCAAAGAACAACAGTGATTGGTGGGATGTTCGGTTGGTCCTCAGCTGATGACGTTGCCTGGGGCGACGCCTTCTTCAGGAGTGACGAAGCGAAGGCCGCCATCGTCTGTGCCTGCCATCAGGACCATGCCTTGGCTCTCGATTCCGCGCAATTTGCGTGGCGCGAGGTTGATGAGGAGCGTGACTTGGCGGCCCACCACGTCTTCGGGGGCGAAGTGCTCGGCGATGCCGCTGACGACAGTCCGTGTATCGAGCCCTGTATCGACGGTGAGCTTCAAAAGCTTGTCAGCCTTGGGGACTTTTTCGCAGGAGAGGACGGTGCCGACGCGAAGGTCGAGTTTGGTGAAGTCGTCGAAGGTGATTTCGTCTTTGGCAGGCATGAGATCGCGGTTTGAGGAGTCAGAGGTATCGCCCTTCTGGCCGAGCTTGGCAACTTGGGCAGCAACAGTATCATCGTCGATTTTGGCAAACAAGATGGGCAGGTCGCCGAGGACCGTACCTGAGGATACGACGTCGGTGCGGGCGTCCATCCAACGTGCGTCTGAGACGCCAAATGCCGCAGCAATCTTCGAGGCGGCTTGGGGCAGGAAAGGCTCGAGGAGCACGGCGCAATTGCCGACAACCTGGCATGTTAGATGCATGATTGTGGCAGTGCGAGAGGGGTCTGTTTTTTGGAGTTTCCAAGGCTCCTGCTCGGTCAGGTACTTGTTGCCGAGGCGCGCGACATTCATGGCTTCGAGCTGGGCTTCTTTGTAGCGGTGGCGCGCAATAAGGTCACTCACCTTGGCCGGGGCAGCAGAGAGCGACTCCAAAAGATTGCGATCGGTGGCGTTGAGGGCTTCGTCAGTTGGAGCAGCAGGCACAGCACCGTCGTAATACTTTTTGGTCAATACCAGTACGCGGTTCACAAAGTTGCCCAGGACATCGGCCAACTCGTTGTTGACCTTGTCGCGGAAGTCGCTCCACGTGAACTCGCTGTCCTTTTGTTCCGGCATGATGGCCGTCAGGACGTAGCGCATCGCGTCGCTGCCCTCGGGGAAGTCCTCGAGGTATTCGGTCACCCAAACCGCCCAGTTCCGCGACGTGCTGATCTTGTCGCCCTCGAGGTTCATGAACTCGTTGGCGGGCACGTTGGTCGGGAGGTTGTAGCCCCCGTGCTCTTTGAGCAGGATGGGGAAGATGATGCAGTGAAAGACGATGTTGTCCTTGCCGATGAAGTGGATGAGGTCGGCCTCCGGGTCTTGCCACCAGTCCCGCCAATCTTGGTCGTTCTGTTCGCACCACTCCATGGTGGCCGTGATGTACCCAATGGGGGCGTCAAGCCAAACGTACAAGACCTTCCCGTCCGCGCCATCCACCGGCACGGGGACCCCCCAGTCGAGGTCCCGCGTCATGGCCCGGCTTTCGAGGCCGCCATCGATCCATGAGCGGCATTGCCCGAGGACATGGGCCTTCCACTCCTTGGAGTTGTGGTGCTGTTGGTCGTCGAGAGTGCCGTCCACGATGTATTTCCGGAGCCAGTCTTCGTGCCGTCCCATCGGGAGGTACCAGAGCGTCGTGAGCTTGAGCACAGGTGAGGATCCGCTGAGGGTGGAGCGCGGGTTGACAAGCTCGGCGGGGCTCAGGGTCTTGCCGCACTTTTCGCATTGGTCGCCGTAGGCGTTGTCATGATCGCAGGAAGGGCAGGTGCCCTGGATGTACCGGTCAGCAAGGAATTGCTTGGCCTCCTCGTCGTAGAACTGCTCTTCTGTTTTGACTTCAAACCCGCCCTTATCGAGCAGGGTTAAGAAGAAATCTTGAGCCACTTCGTGGTGCTTGGGCGAGGAGGTGCGGCTGTAATGGTCGAAGCTGATGTCGAGGCCTGTGAAGGCTTTTTGCATCTCCACGTGGTACGTGTCGACGATTTCTCGGGGGGTGGTGCCCTCTTTTTTTGCACGAAGCGTGATCGCCGCACCGTGTTCATCGCTCCCACAAATCCAAAGCACGTCTTCCCCCATGCTCCGAAGGTGCCTGACGTAGATGTCAGCAGGCAAATAGGCACCAGCAATGTGGCCGAGGTGGATCGGCCCGTTGGCATAAGGAAGCGCGGAAGTGATCATCCTCCGCTTTGGTGCGTTTGGAAACATTCATGCAAAAATACTTCGGGTGTCGATTGCTCAGAGCACCAGAGAAAGTTTGACAGAAAAAAACTTCGGTCACTTGCATGCCTTACAACAGACCGATTCATTGACAACATTTTTCTAATGTCGCTTGTGGAAATCTGAAGGACGTGGGTGAGGGGATAAATCAGCAGATGCCGTTACTTTGACCATTCGATTTGATGCAGATCTGACCTGAACAATCTTACCATGAGTCCAACAGCACGCGAGGAAAAGCACGCATCTAAAGACCTGCCGGTTCAAGGGACGAGTGCCAAGAAGGAGATTTTGGACGAATTTTTCCAGAAGAAAAGATTGGGGAAACAAGAGCATGAGTTCACCCCTGGCGTCAAGACGGCAGCTGAGGCGGCTCTTCGTCCCAAAAAGGGAAAAGTCCTCTGACAACAAGTCACCTATGAACCGCCTTCATTTGCCCCCTGCGTTGAAGCAGGGAGCGCGTGTGGCCCTCGTGGCTCCGGCTAGATACGCCAGTGCCGAGTTGCTGAAAAACGCTGAGAATTTGTTGATTTCGTGGGGATTTTCTCCGGTCATTCCACCTCAGTCGCATCTTCGATCTGGTCAATTTGGAGGCGATGACAAGTCTCGGGCTGCGGCCATGAATGCAGCGTTCCGCAATCCAGATATCCACGCGGTTTGGGCCATGCGAGGAGGGTATGGGTGTACCAGGTTGCTGCCATTGTTGGATGGAGATGCCATGAAGACCCATCCAACCTGGATTACAGGATTTTCCGACATCACAGCTCTCCATGGTTGGGCCAATCGGCTGGGTGTGGCGTCATTGCATGGACCTGTTGCCTCAACGATTGAAGTCACAAACTCAGCCGATGTGGAGGAAATGAAAGAAGTGTGGATGTCTGGGAAGTGTGGGGCACAGACAAAACGTGTGGTGGGGGGCAACTTGTCAGTGCTTTATGCGCTTTTGGGGACACCGTATATGCCGCCTCTTGAGGGGAGGTGGTTGTTGCTGGAAGAAGTGGACGAGTACCTCTACCACATCGACCGCATGCTTGTGGCCTTGAGTCAGGCAGGTGTTTTCGATGTGGTGGCCGGGGTGATGGTGGGGTCTTTTACGGATCTCAGAGACAACACAAAGGCACACGGCCAAGCCGTGGACAATCCCTTTGGGATGACCATCCAAGGCATGGTTGAGGAACATATCATGAGCCGAGGGTGTGCCGTTGAGTGGGATGTTCCTGTGGGTCACGGCCAGCGAAACATCCCTCTCGTACTTGGCTGACCACAAAGATTCGACGGGGGAGGGGTTGAGTGTACCTTTCGCGCATGTTTGGAAGCATCAAAGACCAATTGACCCAGGAGCTGGCTGACATTGAGACGGCAGGGTTGTACAAGCGAGAGCGCGTCATCACTTCTGCTCAAGACGCAGAAATTACCTTGGAGGACGGCAGCACGGTGCTCAACTTTTGTTCGAACAATTACTTGGGTTTGAGCTCTCATCCGCGAGTGGTTGAGGCGGCCAAAAAAGCCATTGATACTCATGGATTTGGCATGTCCAGTGTGCGCTTTATCTGTGGAACTCAGGACATTCACAAGGAGCTCGAAAAGCGCATTGCCGACTTTCATCACACAGAAGACACCATTCTGTATGCTGCAGCATTCGACGCGAACGGAGGAGTCTTTGAGCCGCTGTTGACCAAAGAAGACGCCATCGTCAGTGACAGTCTCAACCATGCGTCCATCATCGATGGCGTGAGACTCTGCAAGGCGGCTCGCTATCGATATGCAAACAACAATATGGAGGAGCTTGAGGAGCGCTTGAAGGAGGCCCGGGCCAATGGAGCACGCAACATCGTGATCGTCACTGATGGCGTATTCTCGATGGATGGATACGTAGCTCAAATTGACAAGATCTGCGACCTCGCAGATTCCTACGAGGCCATGGTCATGGTGGACGAATGTCACGCGACAGGATTTATTGGAAAAACGGGTCGTGGTTCAATCGAACTCAGAAATGCACTCGGACGTGTGGACATCATCACAGGGACCCTCGGCAAAGCCATGGGGGGTGCGATGGGTGGGTTCACTACTGGCAAACGCGAAATCATAGACATTCTTCGTCAGCGAAGTCGACCTTATTTGTTCTCGAATTCCCTTGCGCCGAGCATTGTAGGTGCATCCATTGAGGTATTCAAAATGTTGGATGAAACAACCGAGTTACGTGACACTCTCGAAGACAACACATCGTACTTCAAAGCAGGCCTACGAAAAGCGGGCCTGCCCTTCAAGGATGGAGAATCGGCCATTGTACCTGTGATGTTGAGTGACGCCAAACTGTCCCAGGTGATGGCCAACGCGCTGCTTCAGGAGGGAATTTACGTCATTGGGTTTTTCTATCCCGTCGTTCCAAAAGGGGAAGCTCGCATCCGTGTTCAACTCAGTGCTGCTCACACCAAAGCGCAGCTCGATTGCGCTTTGGCGGCTTTTGAAAAGGTCGGTCGAGACCTCGGGGTCATTGATTGACGTGATGGTGGCTCCGCATAACCAACGAATTGCTGTCATCGGCAGAGGGTTGGCCGGAGCTTTGGTCGCTTGGAAGTTTTTCGAACGTGGATGTGCGGTAGAGTGGTGGGGCAATGGCTCTCACAGCGCATCCTCAGTGGCCGCAGGCATGTTCAATCCAGTATCGTTCAGGCGCGTGCTCGAGGTATGGAATGCGCCTATTCATTTGGCAGAGATGCGAAGCACAATGACCGCGCTTGAAAGGGCGCTGAATTTGAATGGGAAGTTGTTGTTTGACGTACCTGTGGCCAAGTTGTTTGCGAACGACGATTACCGTCTGACTTGGGATGCACGATGGGATGAAAGGCACCCCGTTTGTCAATGGGCTCATCGAGGCGAGGAATGTGCAGGTTTGAATTTGAGTAGCCTTCATGGACCTGCGGGTTTGGGACGAGTTCACGCTTCGGGATGGGTAGACGT
>DCBH01000110.1 GCA_002313415.1 Flavobacteriales bacterium UBA1112 | reverse complement strand
TGTGACGGCAACTGTGCTCAAGACGAAGATGCCGACGGCATTTGCGACGCTTTGGACCCATGCTTTCTCGCTGGATGTGTGGATGAGGCGGCCTGCAATTATGACGAAACGGCCTGTGAAGATGATGGATCTTGTACCTACATTGGTGCCTCGGCAGAGATGTCATATCTCTGGCAAGGGACAAAAGCTGGGTGGATTGGAGCTGGAGGGGTGGCACTTCAGCAGGGCGACGATTTTATGACCATGACTGTCACAGGAAACAATGCTGTCGCAGAGATGCAAAGTCCCACAGGTTTGCAATTGGATGCCAGTGCATTCGGAGTCATGGAGGTGACCCTTCAAAATCCCACCAATGTCGTGGGCGGTTTCCAGTTGCGCTGGTACGATGCATTGGGCAATCTGCTCGGAGCTCAGCCCATTGCAGTTGATTCCAACATGACTGAACCCGCAACTTATCAGGTGAATCTTTTGGGCAATGGAAATTGGGCTGGTGAGATTGATAAGCTCCGCCTGCGCGGTCCCTTTAACTTGGACATTTCGAGTCAGCCATCAGACATTCATTGGTACAATTTGATTTTGAACCCTGTGATCGATTGCTCAGGAGAGTGCACGTCATCCATCGATGATTGCGGCGTCTGCGGTGGTGACGGCACATCATGCATTGTGAGCGGATGTACCGATTTTTTCTTTCTGGAATATGACCCTTATGCCACAATTGACGATGGTTCTTGTGGAACCTTGAAAGTTGAGGGTTGCATTTATCAGGCCGCCGAGAATTTCGACCCTGTCGCAAATGTCGACGATGGGTCTTGCATCTTTGACAGTCTCTCCGGTTGTGCGGGAGATTTTGATGGAGATGGGGTCGTTGCGACAGGTGACCTGTTGGCTTTCCTCGCTGTGTTTGGTATTACCTGCGATTGAACATCACTGAATAAATGCCCTGAAAGAGCCGCCATTGCGGCTCTTTTTCTATTATCGCGACATGAAATTTTTCCTTTCGAAGATTCTCGGTCTTTCACCAGCAATCGTCATCCTTTTTTTTTCTTTTTGTTCGATAGACACTTCACAGGCGCAAAACCTGCAGGAGAGTGATTTGGCATTGATCGAGGGTCTCTTGGATCAAATGACCCTCGAAGACAAAGTGGGTCAAATGACTCAATTGACTCTCGGCTTCCTCTCAACATCGCAAAAGCAACACGACGGTCAACCCAAAAAAGTGGACTGGGAGAAGATGAGGGTTGCAATTGAGCAGTATCGAGTGGGATCAATTCTGAATTCTGCAGGGAATGCATACCCCATCGAAGAGTGGCATCGTGTGATTGAAGGCATCCAGGAAATTGCCATGTCGCAGCCTTTGGCAATTCCAATCGTGTATGGCATCGATGCCATTCATGGTGTGACTTACACTCAAGGTTCCACGTTATTTCCGCACAACATTGGCCTCGCGGCCGCACGCAGCAGAAGGCTCACAACCAAATGTGCGGAGATTACGGCAGCTGAGGCGAGGGCCAGCGGTCTAAGATGGAATTTTGATCCAGTCTTTGATGTGGGTCGACAACCGCTGTGGGCGCGTTTTCCTGAAACGTTTGGGGAATCTTCCTTGTTGTGTGGCCAATTGGGGGCAGAAATCGTCCGGGCTTATGAGGGAAATGGACTTGACAAGGGAGTTGGCCTCGCGGCCTGCCTCAAGCATTTTTTAGGCTACGGGGTTCCAGCATCTGGAAAGGACAGGACTGAGGCGTACATCTCAGACCTCGAAATGTGGGAACACCACATTCCTCCATTCCAAGCGGGTATCGATGCAGGAGCTTCTACCGTCATGGTGAATTCGGGATCAGTCAATGGAGAACCTGTACACGCATCTTTTGGCTTGCTGACCACGTTGCTTCGGCAGCGCATGGGTTTTGAGGGGGTTGTGGTTTCTGATTGGCAGGATGTCATCCGACTGCATACGAGACATCATGTCGCATCGAGCCATCGTGAGGCAGTGAAAATGGCCATTGAGGCAGGCTTGGATATGAGTATGGTGCCAAACGAATATTCCTTTTGCGAGCATTTGTTGGACCTGGTGCAAAAGGGTGAAATTTCAGAAGAGAGAATTGATGAAAGCGTGCGCCGAATTCTGGCCTTGAAAGTGAAGTTGGGCTTGTTTGAATTTCCTGGAGTAGAGGCAGAAGCGGTTCAAGAATTTGGTTTGGCGTCTTACAAAGACGTCGCGTTGGAAACGGCTGAAGCTTCGCTGGTTTTGCTGGAGAATAAAGGCGATATTCTTCCATTTACCGGCACTGAGAAACTCTTGGTCGTTG
The DNA here is from genome assembly GCA_002313415.1 of Flavobacteriales bacterium UBA1112. Taxonomy (GTDB): domain Bacteria; phylum Bacteroidota; class Bacteroidia; order Flavobacteriales_D; family Sanyastnellaceae; genus UBA11663. The sequence continues at coordinate 2,216 of DCBH01000110.1, read as the reverse complement.
GACCCACAAGCGCTTCACTCGGGCCACTTCACGGATGCTGGTCTTATTCATGGCAGGGTTCTGTAGAGGACGCTTATCCCGAGGAAACATTGACGGTTGTACAAGCCATGAGAGCGGTCTTTGGAGAGGACAACATCATTTGTCCTGTTGAAAAGGGCTTTGACGATGCCGCGCATTTTGATTTGGATTTGAACCGCAGCGCTTCCAAGGCTGACGCAATCGTGCTTTGCCTCGGGGAAAATGCATATGCAGAGTCTCCAGGGGTCATCGATGATCTCCATCTGCCCTCTGAGCAAATTGATATGGCAAGGCGAGCCATTCAAACGGGCAAGCCTGTCGTTCTGCTGCTTCTTGAGGGCCGAGGACGCCTTGTCTCCGCATTCATTGATGACGTGGACGCTGCCCTCTTGGCACTTCTTCCAGGCTCCCAAGGTGCACTTGCAATTGCCCGGACGCTAAGAGGATTGTCAAACCCAAGTGGGGTGCTACCGTTCACCTATCAACGTCACTCGGGAGACCTCATTCCCTACGATCACCGATTCACCTCTAAGGTGACCCAAGGACCTCCTGGCGTATTTACAGACCAGGGCTTTCGTCCTCAGTGGCTCTTTGGGCATGGCCTGACTTACAGCAATTTGAAGTTGGAGATCCTTCAAGTTTCGAGTCCTCAGAACAGGTTGGGCGAAGATGTTGAGCTGAGTTACCAAATTTCCAACCGAAGTGCACGCGACGCTGTGAAAGCATTGGATGTATTTGTCGGCGACGATTTTGCCAGTGGCTTGGCTCCGCGGAAAAGGGTTCTCGTCGAATTTGATCGGGTCTCCGTGCCAGCCAACGACAATGTGAGAGGTTCCATCACCATCCCGAGTGAAGCCTTTGGTTTTGTCGACAGAGAAGGTGAAATGAATTTTGAAGCCGGGACATTCACTGTGGAGCTGTCGGGCGAGATTGTGACATTGAGTCTTTCAAATTGACCTCCACAATCGGTTGCCGCTGAATTTTCGCTGTGGTTTGTTGAGTTGGCCAACCTATTCTTGCTGCCAAAAGTTCTAGAGCATCCGCATCTCTTGGGGGAATGATGACTTTGCCGTTTGATGTAATGTGCCAAGTTTGTTCTCCGAAAGACCGCCACCCTAAAGACACATTGGGATTTTCGTGCATCACAGCCAGACCTTCATCTAACTCAACAAGCGTGGCTTGCTTGAGCTCATGCTGACCTGTGTGCTTTTCAAACATAGAAATCAGGGTTGCCTCCTCGAGAAGGCCGAGGTCAAGCTCTTTTGAAAAGGTCAGTTCCAATTTCTGTTTCAGAGCAATCAGCGTGTCTGCATAGGCCGCTTCATTGCTCAAATCGTTCAGTTCCCATGGGTCTTCTGAGGTATGGTACAGTTCAAAAGCTTCGCGCGTTCCTCTTTTCCAGGTGTGCCACGGTTCAATGCCATTCTCTGCCAAAGAGTCAATAATTAGGGTGGTATTCATGCGCTTTCTGTAAGCCAACTCCAACCCTTTGGGCTTTTCAGGGAAGTCGTTTCTCACGAGTCTCCATTTGGCCGTTCGGATGGTTCGTCTTCTGTCCAATTGTTCATCAAATCGGTCGGACGCACCATAAACTTCCATGTGGCCTTTTCCATTCGGCGTAATGGGAATGCCCGACATCGTTTTCGGCGGCGTCAATCCCATCCATGCCAAAACAGATGGAGCGAGATCTAGAAAAGAGTACATGTTGGGGTTGCGAGACGGTTCTTCTGCGCTGTGTCCCCATTTGATGATCAAAGGAACACGCAGGCCCGCATCGCTCAAGGCCCTTTTAAATCTTGGGAAAGGTCCCCCGTGGTCGCTGTAGAAGACGACCGTGGTTTGTTCGTACAAACCATCTTCTTTAAGCTGGGTTAAAACCTGACCTATTTGACGGTCAAGTTCTTGCAGATTGCAATAGTTCGTGGCTAAGTCGGCTCTGACCTTATCGTCCTCAGGGAGCAGAGGTGGAACGACAACGTCGTCGGGTGAGATGTCGCATGGAATGTCAGCTCGTTTCCAAATTTGGGATTCGTGACTGACATTGAAATTGAAAACGGAAAAAAATGGGGATCCATGCGGACGGTTTCGCCAATGGGCATCCTTTGATGTGGCATCCCAAGCAAGGGGAGGGGTGAGGAAATTGTAATCTTCCTTGGCGTTGTTGGTGCAATACACGCCCTGCATCCTAAGATGTTCCG
>DCBH01000082.1:2237-2654 GCA_002313415.1 Flavobacteriales bacterium UBA1112 | reverse complement strand
TTCTGAGCTGAGGGACATGCGCCCACCCATCCAAGCCGGAGTTCTGGCTGTCGGTGATTTGGACCGACGCACCTTTGCAACCAATCCTCTAAAAGAGACAAGTGCCACGGTATGTCCAGCAAAAACAAAAGAGTCCCCCTCCCTCAATGAGGCTACAAACGTTTCTTCCACATGTCCAAGTAGACCTTGGCCTCTGAGGTGCACCGCAACCATTGTCGCACTGACAATGGCTCCCATACTCATGCGGTGACGCCGAGCTTTGGTTCGATCCCTCATGCGCCACAATCCCGTTTCATCAATCTCCACACGCCTGTGCTCTGTGTAGGCCCTAAGAGACGGCCCTCCTGTTGAAATCAAATCCAAGCATTGCCTCCAGTCGGCGTCTTCCATCAAGCCGTAAGCGTGAGTTCTCGCCAA
>DCBH01000082.1:0-1827 GCA_002313415.1 Flavobacteriales bacterium UBA1112 | reverse complement strand
ACAGGCGTCTTGGGCTCAATTTCTGAGTGGGCAATTGCCTCCCGCAAGGCCACTGCCTCAATCAACTCCAACCCATGGGTGGGAACAAAAAATGCCTTGCTTACTTCACCGGGCCGATGGCCACAGCGACCCGCGCGTTGAATCATGCGTGACACACCCTTGGGTCCCCCAACCTGAACCACCGCATCCACAGGTCTAAAATCCACACCAAGGTCCAATGACGCTGTACAGATCACTGCACGCAAGCGGCCGTCATGCAGAGCATCCTCAACCCACTCTCGGAGTTCGCGGGCGATGGAACCGTGATGCATCGCCATGACCCCAGCCCATTCGGGCTTGTGCTCCAAAAGAGCTTGATACCACACTTCTGCCTGCCGCCGAGTGTTGGCGAATATGAGGGTGCTTTGATGCGATTCGACCACATCTGTCACTTCGTCAAGCAATTGCAGACCAATGTGCCCAGCCCAAGGGAGTCTCGCAAAGGCTCGTGGCATGGTACTTTCCAACTCGATAACTTTTGAAATGTCTGCTTTTATCAATGCTCCCTCGGATGATCCCACCAAGGCCTCCAGCGCCAACTCAGGTTCTGCAAGGGTGGCACTGATTCCCCACACACGCATGTCCAATCCTTTTTGAGCACTGCGTTGAGCAATCCACGACACGGCCAACTCCACCTGTACACCTCGCTTCGAACCGAGGAGTTCGTGCCATTCGTCCACCACCACCGCCTGAGCACTGGACAAACGCTCAACTCCGCCTTTTTGGGCGATGAGGATGTGCAACGATTCCGGAGTCGTAATCAAAATGTCGGGAAGCGCACTTCGCTGCTTGGCTTTTTCCTTGGCGGAAGTATCGCCCGTCCTCGTACCCACCTCCCAATCCAGTCCGAGCCCTTCAATCATAGCTCGTGCAGCATCCGCAATGTCCGCGGACAGTGCGCGCAAAGGAGCCACCCAAATCAACTTCACTCCAAGAGTCTCACTGCCCGAAGCAGCTGCAGTGGACAACACGTGCCCCATCGCAGCATAGGTTTTCCCACTTCCCGTAGGCGCCTGAAGCAGCCCATCTTGCCCTTGAGCGAATGCATCCCACACCTCCATTTGGAAAGTCTGAGGCACCCAACCTTGACGGTCAAACCACGCTCTCACAGGTGCGTGCTTTGGGTTGGCTTCAATCGATTGCATGATGCACAAAAGAGAACATCTCGAAGTGCCGCCAGTTCAAACGACATAAGACAGCTTCAGGACAGCTTATCTCGTCCTCCTGTATATTGGGCACGGTTTGTGCTCCCTGAATCCCAAAATTTGAAACCATGACAAAGTGTATTCCCTGTTCATCTTGGTTTGCTTGTGCAACCACCATGTTTTTGCTCATCACTGGAGCTGCCAATGAATCTTGGGGCCAAATCAGAAAAGGAGAGCAGGAAGAAGAACCCATCCTCATCGCTGAAAGTGAATTGGACCAGTTGTTGGTGTGGTTCGTCGACGGGAAGTATGAAAAAGTCCTCTACAAAGCCATTCGTTACACGGAGGACGACGATCAAAAGAAACACCCTATGCCATACTTGTACATGGCAAAGTCCTACCTCGCCATTCACAACAGCGACGACTCAGACTTGCGTGAGACCTACGAGGTAGACAAGATGAAGGCATTGAAGAATGCCCTGAAATATGCCGGGAAGTTTGTCAAGAAAGACAAAGAGCAGGATTACATCCCTCAGGAGCAGGAATACATCGAAGATCTGCGAAAAGAAACCATTGTGGCCGCTGAAACGGAGATGGACAACGGCAAATTCACGAAAGCCAAATCGTATTACAAATATCTCAC
>DCBH01000111.1:21897-22448 GCA_002313415.1 Flavobacteriales bacterium UBA1112 | reverse complement strand
GACCGTTGCGGAAATGAGACCATTGAGACCTATCAGCTCAACATATATGACAACGTTGCTCCTGAAATCTCCGCAACTCCGGTTTTGAACATCGAGTGCAGTGATTATCTCGGCGACAGCAGCACAGGAGCACAATATGTGGTGACCGACGCCGACAATGGCATTGGCTTTTATGAAGGTGCCCCCGTAGGCATTTGGGAAGGTCAAACCTCATTCCAAGTTGAAGACGATTGCACATTTGATGCCCTCTTCGCTGATGGCGGAGGACAAGTCATTGTAACCTGGATTGACGTTCAAATTGGAGAAGGATGTGGAAGCAACGCCACTTATGAGCGAACCTACACTGCTCATGATGTGTGTGGCAATTCGGCATCAACCACCCAAACTGTCATCATCACAGACTTGACTGCACCTGTGTGGGTCAATGAAGCTGGAGAGGCCTTGAGTGCCAACGAAACGATTTTGCACTTGCCATGTGAGCAAGCAGATAGCGCTCAGATGAACAGCATTGATCATGAGTCTTTGTTCATGGCTGCTGACCTTTGTGACGC
>DCBH01000111.1:5717-21515 GCA_002313415.1 Flavobacteriales bacterium UBA1112 | reverse complement strand
CTTGGATTCGTACATGGACAGCGACTGATGACTGCGGAAACTCCACAGACTTTGAACAGACTGTGGTGATGTACGACAATGGAAACCCATTCTTTACATCGTTCCCCGCAGATGTTACCATCTCACTGGACAGCGGTTGTTCTGCAAACTTTGTGGTCTCTGCTACCGGTGGAGAGCCTGAAGCCGCTGACAATTGTGACGCATGCTTCGACCAAAACTTGACCATCACCTACGCCGACGTCCGCGTATTGGACTGCGGAGAAGTGGTGGAAGCAATTGATGGCGGAGGAAGCATCACTGAGTACCCCGGCAGCAGCACTGTAACACGGACGTGGACGGTGACTGACCAATGTGGCAACTCTACGTCACAAGATCAGATCATCTCTTTGATCGACGACACTGCCCCCAACGGGTTTGCAAGCACACCTGATGTGGACTGCACGGAGTACAGTTCTAACCCTCAGCAGATGTTTGGCACCATTGACTTAGGTGACAACTGTGACGCCAACATTGACGTCACTTTTGACGCAGCAGAAGATTCGTTGGTGAGCCACAACAGTGAGAATGGTGTTCCCGCGGGATGTTATACCCTACGTCGTACGTTTACTTTGACAGACGACTGCGGAAACGCCTCTACAGTGATGCAAACCATCAACGTTGTGGACAACACCCCTCCAGTATACCAAGGCCCGGGACAAATTTCAATTCCAGCCGAGGAGTACGACGTGGAAGGTGCTTACCCACCGGACGTGGTTTGGGCTTACTCTACAGATTCAGAGTGGGAGAGCTTCCCAATCGGCTACATCGACGATTGCAGCCCCTTGTTCTCATGCACCGCAATGGACTTGCCATTGTCTGGCGGATGTGCGGATCAGCCACACCCCGAGTACCCTATGACAGAGTCAGCAACGTGGTTACGTGTGCTCACCATCACGGACTTGTGTGGCAACACGTCTACTGCTGAGGTGATCATCAACTTGATTGACGACGATGCACCGGTGTTCGACTTTGTGCCAGCAGACTACACTGTCGCATGCGTTGAAGACACCGTAATGCTGCACCCAGAGTACAGCGACCTGGTCGACGAAAACCTGCTTTTGGAATACGAAGAAGTCATGGACATGACTTGCCCGAATCAATTCACATTGACCCGTACTTGGACCATCACGGACAACTGCGACAATGAGACTGAGGCCACGCAAGTAATCACTGTTCAAGACGACATCGCCCCTGCGTTCACCTTCGTCCCTGAAGACTACACCGTGGAATGCTATGGAGACATCATGACCGAGATGGCTACGGCTTCTGACAACTGCACAAGCGGCGCGTCAGTGGCATACATCGACAGCGAAACACAAGATGCTTCATGCCCTGGAAACTGGGAGGTCCTGCGTACATTCATTGCAACAGACGCATGTGGAAATTCAACTTCTGTGGTGCAGACCATCACAGTGCTTGACACCACGGCGCCTGAAATCACATGTAGCGAAGACCGCACTGTGGAATGCAGCTTGATAGAGTCAGTTGGTCAGAATGAGATTGTGGCGCCGTTGGCAGCCATTACTCAAAACAACGTCTTCGGCACTTACCCAAGCTTTAACCCCAACCGCTTCACTGGAACATTTGTATATGTCAGTGCTGGTTTGGTCGATGCGCTGCCAGGCCTTTTCGAGGCAGGCGATAAGATTGGTTTGACTCGCATCAACGGACAGAGTGTCCAACGTACAATTACATCTGTGACTGGTGTGGCGAATCAGCCTAGCACACGTCGTGTGAACTTTGGCGGAGCGTTGGTTTCCAACAACAACAATCCAAACTACAACTTGGGCGTATCTGAAAACAGTGACATTGCCTTGATCGAGCTCACGCCAGTTCAGGCTGACAACTGTGGAATCATGAGTTTGGAAGAGTCTATTGAAACTGCCGCGGACTGTAACCCAACGTATACAGTGACTCGCACATACACGACCATGGATACCGGATGCAACACAACTTCGTGTACGCAGACAATCCATGTTGTAGACACCACAAACCCTGTGATTTCTGCTCAGGCTCAAGATGTGTCCTACGAGTGCACAGGCCACGACTACGAGGCCAGCAACTCAGAACTATTGGATGATTGGTTGACGAACAACGGCGGAGCAACTGCCACCGACAACTGTGGAGCCATCACGTGGTCTCACGACTACGAGGTGGGTGATTTGAGTGACGATTGCGGATCGACTGGTTCTGTGGAGGTCATCTTCACGGCGACAGACGACTGCGGCAACAGCTCTACCACAGCTGCGACGTACACCATCGTGGACACTGAAGTTCCAATGTTGGCAGGAACCCCAACCAACAACAATGGCTCACTTTCTGTGCCTTACGACAGCTATTGTGGTGAGGTCACTGTCCCGGCCATTGCAGATGTTTCTGCAACAGACGTGTGCAGCAGTGCCGCGGTGTGTGATTCCGCTGCCAATGCTGATGCCAATGCTGGCATCGCAGAGGTACTCGGTGGGGACATTCTCGGCGCCGACGGACACCTTGACCTCTTAACCTCTGTAACTACTTCCGGAGTCAACAACCCGTTTGTAACAGGAGGTGAACACACAATTGGTGGCATCAGTACACCAGCTACACTGTTAGATGGGGAGACATGCGACAACAATGCCAATCAACATGGCATGCGCATGTTCAACTTCGAAGGTGGTGAGTACTACATTACAGAAGCAGGCTTCATGACGAAGAATCACATCGACGGTACGGCCACCATCTCCATGACGGTGTCGAACGACTTGGGTGCATTTGACGTGGAAGCCACCTTCGGCACATTGCTGAACTGGGAAGAATGGTGCGAGACTCCCGGTCTTGAAAGCTACAAGTCTGATTGCGGCTTGGGTGATCACATGACCTGGGATTACGCAATCCTCCTGGATGGTTCGATTACTGGTGTTGCAGGAACAGCCTTTGAAGGGACTGCACTCAGCATGAGCCACCAGCCTGCAAATGAATACTTCGGATTCCAGTTTGGTGTTGGTGCGAACAACAAAAACGCCAATTATGGCTTCAGCGGCTGGTACTACTACAGCGGTGCGTTGGTAATCAATGGTGAAGAAAGCAGCGCCATGGGCTCTGGTGACCTCTTCGGTGACCTTGACTTCCTTCAGCCTTGGGCGACAACGTTCCTCTTCTGCGCCGTTGATGAATGTGGCAATGATGTGACTTACACCTACAGCTTCACAAGTACTGGAGAATTGCAGGATCCACTCCTCGAAGGAGGTGTTGAAGGTGAGCAAGACACTGAGCCAGCTCCAGTGAAAGATTTGATAGAAATCACAACTCTTTACCCGAACCCAGCCTCTACGCAGGCCATGCTGACGGTAACGGTGAAGGAAGACGTGACAGCCAAGGTCCAGATCTTTACCATGGACGGATCTCTCGTGGACCATGTGTTCGAAGGACAGATGTACGAGGGATGGCCAACGACCTTGGAGCTAAACATCAACAACTTGGAGTCTGGCATGTACCAGGTTCGAGTGAGCTCGAAGGACTTCGTGACGACGAAGAAGTTGCTCGTCATTGAGTAATCCTCCCACTGAGCTTGCGCATTAAAATTGGAAGGCTGTCCCTCGGGGCAGCCTTCTTTTTTTGTTGAGTCCTATCTTTTCGGACATGATTAGGAACACCTTCTTTGGGGCATTGCCCGCATTCACTCTTGCAGCATGTTGCTTGACCATACAGGGCTCAGCCCAAAATGACCCTGGATTTCCCTACAATCCAGATGCCAACGGGAATGAAGCCATTGAATCGGCTGACTTGATTGCCTTTTTAACCGTCTTCGGTTCGCCTTTTCTTCCCTCGGGGCTCCTCCCAATCGAAGGCGGGGGTACGGGTGTGGGAACCTTGGACAGCGCACGCCTGGTCCTTGGAGTCAGCACCTACACCGATGTCACACCTCTAGGTGAGGCTGATGCGCAAGGTGAGGTGTCAGGGTCTCTAAGCATCACCCAAACCTTGGCCCAAGGCTTTGGAACGGTCGCAAGTGGCTCTTATTCTCAGGCTCAAGGTCGCAACACCACAGCTTCAGGGCCCTTCAGTTTTGCTTCCAACCAAAACAGCACCGCCACAGCGGTGTGCTCGAGCGCCATCGGCGAGGGGTCTAGCGCCACAGCAACCGCGGCTCACTCCCAAGGTTTTGGCTCCATCGCAGGCGGACTCGCTTCTCACGCCGAGGGATATTACACGGAGGCGGCCAGCAATTACAGTCACTCGGAAGGATACCGCACCGACGCGACCAACACAGCGGCTCATGCAGAGGGCTACCAGAGCTTGGCAAGCGGACTCTATAGCCATGCCTCGAATCGCAACACCACCGCATCTGCCACTTGCGCTCATGCCGAGGGTGAGGGCACCTCAGCCACTGCCGATGCCGCACACAGCGAAGGTTTCCAAAGTGTGGCCAGCGGATTCGCCTCTCATGCCGAAGGTTACGAGACCACAGCCTCAGGACTGTACAGTCATGCGGCAGGTCGAGCATCGCAGGCAACAGCTAGCAGCGCAGCGGCCATTGGATACAACCTCATTGCAGACCAAGAAAACAGTGCTGTTTTTGGCCAGTGGAACCTCCACAACCAATCAGGCGTGCTGTTCGCAGTGGGAAATGGCGCAGACGAAGACAACCGAAGCGATGCACTTCAAGTGGACCAATTGGGCAACTTGACCGCGAGCGGCAAAGTCATTGCCAACGGTCAAGACCTGTTGCTTTTGATTTCCGCGCTGCAAACACAAGTCGACACCCTTACATCACAACTCGAATCGTTGCAAAACCAACTCGACGAAATCAGCGAAAACTGATCTTTTCGCAAGCGTGTCAGGACTGACGACAGTCAAAGTTTGATGCAGATGTTTTGGGATTCCGTAAAAAACTCCAAAGCCTCGAAGCCCCCTTCTCGACCCAGCCCAGAGTCTTTGACGCCTCCAAACGGCGTTCGAAGGTCGCGAAGCAGCCATGTGTTGACCCACACCATTCCAGACTCGATTCCGGCAGCCACACGATGGGCACGCTTCAAGTTTGTTGTCCAAAGCGTGGCTGCGAGTCCATAGGCCGTGTCGTTCGCCAATTTCAAGGCTTCTTCCTCCGTGTCAAATGGTTGCAGCGTGACCACAGGACCAAAAATTTCCTCCTGATTGGTTCGACATTGAGGGCCTAAGCCTTCGATGATTGTGGGCGCCACGTAAAAACCGCCTTCGACACCCTCAGGGTGAAGTCGGTGGCCACCGCACAACACTTGCCCTCCCTCGTCCTTGGCCAACTCGATGTAGGACATGATTTTCTGCATATGAGCCTCAGAAACCACAGCACCAAGCTTCGTGTCGGGATGCAACGGATCCCCGGCCACCATTTTCGATGCTTTGGCCACAAGTGACAGCTTGAATGTATCGTAGACGCTGCGCTGGATGAGGATTCGAGAGCCACAAAGACAAATTTGACCCTGATTGGCAAACGAGCTTCGCAAAGTCATGCGTAGCGCCTCTTCCAAATCTGCGTCATCAAAAATGATGGCTGGATTTTTGCCCCCCAGCTCCAAGCTCATTTTTTTGAACTTCGGGGCCACTTGACTCGCAATTCGGGCACCTGTCAAAGTCCCTCCCGTAAAGGATACAGCTGCAATGTCAGGGTGATTCACCAAGGCTTCTCCAACTTCAGGTCCGAGCCCGTGGAGGATGTTGAAGACACCATCAGGAAACCCCGCCTGCCGCACCCAAGTGCTCAGGAGGTAAGCCGTAACGGGGGTCAATTCCGAAGGCTTCGCCACAACGCAATTGCCCGCAGCCAGAGCAGGCGCCACTTTCCAAGTAAACAGATAAAGGGGTAAATTCCATGGACTGATGCATGCCACCACTCCCAAGGGCTTGCGCAAGGTATAGTTGATGGCCTCGCCCTCCATGGCGTGGCTTTTGCTGGCAAAATGCTGAATCCCAGAAGCATAAAATCGCAAGTTTTTTTCCGCGCGAGGGATATCCACTTGGGCAGCTAATGAAATCGGTTTCCCATTGTCCTGTGCCTCGTGCTTGGCCAAGACAGACGCGTGCTCACGCACAGCATCAGCCAAACGATCCAAACAAGCAGCGCGTTCAACTGCCGACGAATTCGACCAAACGGGGAAAGCCCGCTTGGCAGCAGCCATGGCTTTCTCAACTTCCTTAGACCCTGAGCGCGGAATGGTCCCAAAAACTTCACCCGTACCAGGGGCTACATTTTCAAGAACCTGCGCGGTTTTTTGGAACTCGCCATCCACAAAATTCAGTACCTCCATGATACACGAAAGTTACTTCTCCTTGTTTATCTTCGCTCCGCCTCAGCGCGAATGCCCCATGGTGTAATGGTAACACACCGGTTTTTGGTACCGTTTTTCCAGGTTCGAGTCCTGGTGGGGCAACCAAAAAAGCCGCCCTACCTTGGCGGCTTTTTTCATGTCTTGTGGCAGACATCGCCAAGCGACTCCCGTCAAACTCAGTCCGAAATCAACTCATACAAGCTGTCCAAATTGGGAGCAAGTATGACTTCGATACGTCGATTTTTTGCCTTTTCTGAGACGTCCACTGGATGAAATTCGCTTCGCCCTGATGCGGACAACATAGACGGATCAACCTTCGTGTTTTCAAGTAAAATGTTGACGACTGCTGTGGCACGAAGAACACTGAGTTCCCAGTTGTCGCGGGGGATACTGGCGCTGCGCAATTGGTCGGTGTCTGTGTGACCCTCAACCACAATTTCAAGATCTGCTTGCTCCGCAATGACTGCGGCCAAACCTTCCAGGGCTTCGATTCCTCTCGGATCTATGCTGGCGCTCCCACTTGGAAACAACAACTTGGCCTCCATGCTGACATAGACTTTTCCATTGCGTTGTTCGACATTCAACCCATTGCCTTGGAATCCAAGTAAGGCCTCGGACAAGCGTGCCCTCAGTGCTTCTGCTGCGCGTTCCCTCGACTCCAACAAGGACTCTAACTCTTCAACCCGCAAGCTTCTTACCGCAAGCAACGCGGATTTTTCATTCAAATCCTTTTCCAACCGATTTAATCGATCTTCCCGAGTCTGAAGCTCTTCCCGAATCTCACCAACATCTTTGAGCAGCTGCCTGTTTTCCTCTGCGATGTCGCTCAGTCGACCTGAGCTCTGGTCTGTCAGAGCGTCATTCAACTCTGTAAGGCGACTCACTTCCTCTCTCAAGCGCTTGGCTTCATTTCCTTGGGTGTTGGCCTCCTCGGCCAAGGCCTCGTTTTCGGCTGACAATCGCATCACTTGTCCCTCCAATTCACGACTAGACACTTGTGCATCTTGACGCGCCAAACGCAAATTGGCATTTTCTGACTCTGCCTCATCCATTTGCATTTGCAAGGCTTCGTATTGCTGAGTGGTCACACAGCCTGAAAGAACCATGACCAGTGCAAAAAATGATGCTGACACAGCAAATCCACATTGCTGAAAAGAAGGTTTGAGAAAAATCATATTTGCAGAAATAGAGGGCGACTTAGCTCTTGCGAAGGTCTGACCCACAACCAAGGAAGAACAGGCACCTTGGTCGCCTTTTCCACATCTTAATGTCAGTGTAACGGGTAGAAACGTCGTTTCCCTCTCCCCTTCCTAATCAATTGATTGACAACTGGAAGCTCCCCTGGCTAAGTGTTGTCGCAGAGCCAGATGCCTCAGTAACAGAACCGTTGAAAGACCCCACCACATATCCACCTGACACCGCATCGATGTAAGTGATTTGAAACGTCGTATTCCCTCCGAACAGGGTCGTGTAATTCAATCCCGCAGTACTCGTGTACGCGGCGGCCTGAGGAAGGGATGTTGGATTTAATGCGATGACATAACCGTTGTACCATCCGTCAGTAGGCTCAGCCACCACAAAGCCAACTTGGGCTCCTGTCAGACTGACGCCAGTAACCTGAAGATTGCCACCCACCAATTCGGCCGTGGCTGTGGCATCACCAAAGTATTGTACTCCTGTGTTGTACCAAGAAATTTCAGAGGCACACGGATAACAGTTGGGCCCTCCGCAGTCAATGTAATCTTCCAAGCCGTCCTGAATGCCATTGGTGCAATCGCACAAGCATTCACATGGGTCGCAATTGCTGCCACCGCAATCGATGCCCGTCTCGTTGCCGTTCAATTCTTGGTCGTCACATGTGGGGCACGCTTCACAATCTACCCCGCCACAATCAACTCCCGTTTCGAAGCCATTCAGCAGACCGTCTCCGCACAACTCCGGACATGCTGGACAACCCGGGCAACCACAGTCAATGCCTGTTTCTCCTTCATCAAGAACTCCATTGAAATTCGTTGCACACGGCTCGCAACTGCCACCACAATCAACCCATTGCTCTCCCAAAAGCGCATCCCAAGCCCCATTTTCACAAGGGTCACACGGATCGCAAATGGGGCCGCCACAATCGACAAGCTCCTCTCCATTGTTGAGGATTTCGTCATAGCAATTCTCGCCAATGATGTTGTCGTCATTCAAGCATCCCGTCAACATAAAACCGGATAAAAAGACCAAAAAACCAACGGACACGGAACGACCGATTGCAGAGAAGAAAGTATGGTGAGATGTCATGTGCGTAATTTTGACGTGTCGAAAGATACAACTGGAACACAACCGGACTTTGTGTCCAGCATAAGCGCCATGGATAATCTCGAGTGGAAACCTTCAAATGCCCCTGACTTTCAGGAAGTAGGACGTCTGTCAAAAGACACGGGCCTGAATCCTTTGGTTGCGTCGTTGTTAATTCAACGAGGCATGAGCTCAAAGGATGAAGTGGACGACTTCTTGGACCCGAGTCGAGAGAAGATGCACGATCCCTTCTTGATGAAGGACATGGACAAAGCTGTGTCTCGCATCATGAAGGCCATCGAGCGCAAAGAGCGAATCATGGTCTACGGCGACTACGATGTAGATGGGACCACTTCAGTGGCCATGGTGTCTTCTTTTCTCAAAGGTCTTCAGGTACCTGTTCTTCCTTATGTCCCTATGCGTTACGGAGAAGGCTACGGCGTTTCACCCAAAGGCGTGGAGCGAGCTAAGGTCTCGGGATGCACGTTAATCATCACTCTGGATTGCGGCACCAAAGACTTTGATGCCCTAGAGGCAGCGGCCAACGCCGGCATAGACACCATTGTATGCGACCACCACCTGCCAGCAGACAAGCTGCCAATCACGCATGCCCTTTTGAACCCCAAGCGCGAGGACTGCGGCTATCCTTTCAAAGAACTGTCAGGAGCTGGTGTGGCGTTCAAACTCCTCTCCGGTCTCGTCAGCACGATTGGATTGACGATGTCCTCCGTTTACGATCACTTGGACTTGCTTGCCTTGAGCATTGGCGCCGACCTCGTCGACATCACAGGAGAAAATCGCATCCTGGCCCATCATGGAATGCGAAAGTTGCGTAAAACCATGCGGCCAGGCATTCGGGCCATGTTGCACGTTGCCAACATTGATCGGGTCCCTAATTCCGTGCGAGACATCAGTTTCACTCTGGGTCCGCGCATCAATGCCGCTGGCCGAGTTGGACACGCACTCAAAGCAGTTGAGCTTTTGATGGCCTCAGACGACAATACCGCCTATGAACTCGCCTACGAGCTCGAGTCCATGAATCAAGCTCGGCGCGATTTGGACGAAGACATGACCGAGGAAGCTTTGGCCCAAATGGCCGAGCAACCTGCAGGAAGGTGCTGCACGGTCGTCTGCGGGGAAGGCTGGCATCGCGGTGTATTGGGCATTGTGGCAAGCCGTTTGGTCGAAGCACGATATCGACCCACCATTGTGCTCAGTGAAGAGAATGGCTTGCTGATGGGCAGCGCGCGAAGTGTTCAGGGCGTCGACATCCACAAGGCGTTGGAAGAATGTCGCTCCTATCTCGAGCAATTTGGTGGGCACCCAATGGCGGCAGGGCTTCAATTGCGAAGTGACCAGCTTAGAGATTTCAAGGCGGCCATCGAGAAAAGCATTGCGCAGCAAGTGGACGGCAGCATTCCCGCCCCGAGCATCATTTATCACCTCGAAATCGACCTCAATGCCATGACCCCGGCGGTCTTTGAGGAGATGGGGCGACTTGCACCTTTCGGTCCCGGCAATCGAGTGCCGGTCTTCATGGCGAGTGGTCTAAAAGCCGCACTTCCCCCTCGAACCGTCGGACACCGCGGACGCCATCTCAAACTCATTCTCCAAACCACAGAAATCCCTCATGGAAGATTTGAAGCCATAGGATTTGGAATGGGAGACCGACTCGAAGAGGTTCGACAGATGAAGGAAATGGACTTGGTATTTACGTTGGTCCAAAACACGTTTCGAGGCAAGACCTCACTCAACATGCACCTCCGCGCGATTCGCCCAAGTGAATCCTGAACCCAGCGAAATGTTGTACTCCCAGGTTTAGGGCAAAATGACCGTGCCAAAATGCTGCAGCGTGGCCTGAATTTCGCGCGTGATTTTCACCTTTTGTGAAAGCAGATCTCGCTCTTCATCCACGCTCAAATCTGCTGTTTCAAGCTTGGCAGCAACATCAGATGCCAACTTCCTTAAATCCATCAAGTGCAATCGACGGAGGCTGTCTTCAAGAAGCGACATGAGCTGATCGCGCTCGACAACAGGATAAATTTTATGTCGCTGAGACCAGTTGGGGCTTAACACGTGCTGCTGAACCAGTGCGCCTGCAACCTTTTGCTGAACCCGCGTGTCTTGATCTTGAGCAAGCTGATCTGCCGTCAGAATGCGCTCATGGTCTAGCTCGCTGGAAAAACGCTTCACAACGGCTTGATTGGTGGGTTCCTCGATGTCAATCCCCTCTCTTTCCAGTCGATGGATGACCAACTCTGCAAACGGGACTTCCATCGTCGCAGGCTCTTCGCCCTCTTCCCCTTCCACGGCGACCACAACCAACTCTGTCGCGTATTCGAGAAGAGCACGAATCAGGTCGTTCTCAATGATTTCACGCTCAGAAGCCTTTGAAGAGAGTCCCTCCACGTCAGGCAACCCCTGTAATGTCGATGGAGGTATGGAGGCCTTAGGGGGAGGTGTAATGTTGCCTCTTAACAAGCTGTTGCGACTGGATTGAGCAGCGCGCTTGGCTTCTGCCTTGGACTGTTCGTGCAGGACTTTCGCCACTTCTGTCCCCAGCACTTTTTCATCCATTTTTAACTGAGAAGCGGAAGACTGAAGGTAAACAGAGCGTTGAATGGAATCCGGGATGGCTGCAATGGAAGTGACCACTGAACGAATCATTTCTGCACGTTTCATCGGATCTGCACCTGCCTCTTGAGACAAAAGCTTGATTTTGAACTGCAAAAAATCCTGCGCATCTCCGTGAATGGCACGTTGGAACGCATCGCTGCCCACCTTCTTCGCATAGGTGTCTGGATCGTCGCCGTCTGGCAAAAGCACGACCTTCACCGCCATGCCCTCGGCCAAAAGCATGTCAATGCCGCGAAGTGACGCTCGAATTCCCGCAGCATCACCATCAAAGATGACGGTGACGTTTTTGGTATAGCGACGGACAAGACTGATTTGACCCGTGGTGAGGGCTGTCCCGCTTGAGGAGACCACATTGGTCACCCCAGCCTGGTGCATCGCCATCACGTCGGTGTACCCCTCCACCAAGAAGCACCTTTCTTCTTTGACGATCTCGGGTTTGGCCAGGTGCAAGCCGTACAAAACCCTCGACTTGTTGTAGAGGGCGCTTTCTGGCGAGTTGAAGTATTTGGCGACTTTTTTGTCCGTCTGCAGCGTGCGTCCACCAAATCCAATCACACGACCTGTCACATCTCGAATGGGGAACAGCACTCGGCCCTTGAAAAAATCCCAAATCGACCCATCCTCTCTCTGTTTGCACAGGCCCGATTCCACCAATTTATCGGCGGTGTATCCAGCCTCCTGAGCTGCAGTGGCCAAGGCATCCCATGAATCAGGGCTGTAACCAATCAGAAACCTCTCAAGAATGTCGTCTCTGAACCCGCGTTCAGCAAAATAACTTCGTCCAATTGCCTGGCCTGCCTCGGTGTCGCGCATTTGGTCCACAAACCACTTCGCAGCCCACCCGACAAGATTGGCGAGCCCCTCCTTGGCAGACGCTGCGGCGATCTCCTCCGGTGTTCGCTCTTTTTCTTGCACTTCGATGTTGTATCGCCTCGCAAGCAGGCGCAGAGCTTCGGGATAACTTGCCTTTTCCGTTTCCATGAGGAATGTCACGACATTCCCTCCCTTGCCACTGGAAAAGCACTTGAAGATGCCCTTTGCAGGCAACACGTAGAATGAAGGGGTCTTCTCGTTGGTAAATGGACTCAATCCACGAAGCGAACTGCCAGACTTTTTCAATTCCACGTAATCGCCAATCACCTCTTCGATGACAGCGGCATTCATGATTTGGTCTACGGTTTCCTGAGGAATCATGGGATAGATGTCCGTGGTGGGCGGTTGACGAAGATACCCAAGTTTCCGAGGATGCAAAGCAAACCACACTCGGATTGAAACACCAATCTTGATCGCAGACGTTTGCTGGTGAACTCGAGGGCATCGCTCATCCAATGGAGCTCATTCCGCGTGCTCGGGATGTGAATCTTTGTTGCCTGTTCGAAGACCAAAAGCAGGGTCCATCACCAATTCTAAATCAGTCGAGCCATCTTTGGAGTATGAAAGGCTGGATCATCCCTGTCCTTGTGGGGTCCATGACGGCGGCAATGCTTGTCATTGTCGCTGTGCAGGTCAGTTGGTTGGAATCCTCGGCCAAGCTCCGAAAGGAGGTGTTTGAGCAAAGTGTGGAACAAAGTCTTCAACTCGTGGCGAATTGGTTGACCGCAACTCACCTGGACGACCCTGAAGGAATAGATCCGCAGCTGTTGCGAACCGATGAACTCGCTCCTGAGGAACGACTCATTGTCCGCCGAATGGAGGCCTTACCTATGGACTCTTTGCTCCGTTTGGCTTTCGAAGAACAAGGCATTGAAGCGGATCCTGTCTTTGGCGCTTACAACAGGTACAGTCAACCCGTATTTCTGCTCGAGGAGGCCGAGCCGTTCAACGAAGCCCTGCTGACCAAGGGCTATTCGGTGGCTTTGGGCACCTTGCAACTCAGGGTGCATTTTCCCAAACTCAGCCGCTACCTCATAGGCCAAATGTTGGGCGCTTTCACCTTGAGCGTCATGATGATGCTTCTCATCGCCGGAGGTTTCGGATACACGCTGTTTGCCATCCAACGCACCAAACGCACAGACCGTTTGCAGCGTGACTTGGTGAACAACCTTACCCATGAATTGAAGACCCCCATTTCGAGCATTGGGCTCGCAAGCGAGGCTCTCTCAGACCCCGCTTTCGGTGAAGAGTCACGAAAGCACTATTTGGGGCTGATTCGCGAGGAGAACAAACGCCTCGGCGTGCTGGTTGAAAATGTCCTCCGAGCAAGTTTGTCAGAAAATGGCGCCATGCGTCTCTACGTTCAGTCCCTCAACTTGCACGACCTCGTGAAAAACGTCGTCAAAAACATGGCCGTGAAATTTCACAAGCAAGGAGTCAAGGTGGATTTGGACCTGATGGCAAGCAATCCAAACATCGTGGCAGATCGCATCCATCTGACCAACATTCTCTTTAACTTGATTGACAATGCAGTCAAATACTCAGAGAAAGACCCACACATTGTCATTCGCACTGCCCAAACCCCTGACGGAGTGTCACTCGAGGTGGAAGACAACGGAGTCGGAATTGCCAAAGAACATCTTGGCAAGGTATTTGAAAGGTTGTATCGTGTCCCCACTGGCAACGTCCACGATGTGAAGGGGTTTGGCCTTGGTTTGAGCTACGTCAGGAACGTGGTCGAGCGCCACGGCGGATCTGTCCACATTGCAAGTCAAGTCAATGAGGGTACAAGATTAAAGCTGTTGCTTCCGTTTAAAAGTCAACCTGATAAGACACACAACACATGAAAGACATCCGCATCCTCCTCTGCGAAGACGACCCCAGCTTGGGTCGACTGCTGTCCGACTACTTAAAAGCCAAAGGGTTTGAGGTAACATGGGCACAAGACGGTGTTGAAGGACTGAAGGCATTTCACAGAGATACATATGATTTCATTGTACTTGATGTGATGATGCCCCGTAAGGATGGCTTCCAAGTGGCCGAAGAAATTCGCCTTGAAAGCCGAAGCATTCCAATCCTGTTTTTGACCGCTCGTTCAACCAAAGACGATACACTCGAGGGATTCAAGGCGGGTGCAGACGACTACATGACGAAGCCATTCAGCATGGAAGAACTGGTGCTTCGCATCCAAGCCATTCTGCGTAGAACGGCTGCCTTGCCTGAAGTGGGTGAGGAGGTAACGCAGTTTTCGGTGGGCCTTTACGCTTTCGACTACACGACACAATCACTGACATTAAATGGCGAGGCCCATCGACTCACGACAAAGGAAAACGAGTTGCTGTTTATGCTTTGCAAACACAAGAACGCCTTGCTCGAGCGTGCACACGCTTTGCGCAACATTTGGGGGGATGCGAACTATTTCAACGGGCGAAGCATGGACGTATACATTGCCAAACTCCGAAAGCACCTCAAAGGCGACGACCGCATCGAGATTCTGAACGTCCATGGCAAAGGCTTTAAACTCGTGGCTCCAACAGACTGAGAATGCCTATCTTTGCGGCCTCGAAGAGCCGTCCATGTCTGACATGATTAAAATTCTCGCTGGTTCCGCATCCCAAGAATTTGGGGAGCGCGTAGCTGCAGCCTATGGAACCACTTTGGTTCCTGTCCGGACTCAAAAGTTTTCCGACGGCGAATTCACTGTCAACATTGAGGAAACCGTACGAGGAAAGGAGGTCATCATCGTCCAGTCAACGTTCCCCCCTTCTGACAACCTGCTTGAATTGCTGATGCTCATTGACGCAGCGAAACGGGCCAGCGCCAAGCGCATCGTGGCTGTAATGCCCTACTTCGGATTTGCGCGCCAAGACCGCAAGGACAAACCACGGGTCGCCATTGGAGCCAAACTTGTCGCCAACATGCTCATGGCCGCAGGTGTCAATCGCATCATCACGATGGACCTTCACGCCGATCAAATTCAGGGCTTTTTCGAGGTGCCAGTAGATCACTTATTCGGATCCACCATTTTTCTGCCTTGGCTAGAAAACCACATTTCACAAGGAGATTTGTGCATTGCTACCCCAGATACTGGAGGAACCAAACGCGCCAGTGCCTACGCCAAACACCTCGGAGTCGATATGGCCATTTGCTACAAACAAAGAAAAGTGGCCAACCAAGTGGAGAAAATGACCGTGATTGGAGACGTCAAGGACAAGAACGTTGTCATCGTTGACGACATGTGCGACACAGCTGGAACTCTGACCAAGGCGGCAGATTTGATGATGGAACACGGCGCCTTGAGTGTACGTGCCATCTGTACCCACCCCGTATTAAGTGGACCGGCTTACGAGCGCATCGCAAGCAGCACGCTGCAAGAGCTGATTGTCACGGATTCCATTCCACTGCGAACAGACGTAGACACGACCAAAATTACCGTACTTCCTGTGCACGACATGTTTGCACAAACGCTTCATTGTTTGATGAGCAACAAATCCATCAGTTATCAATTTACTCTTCAATAACCTTTCAAAATGAAAACTGCATCATTGAGCGGCTCTCTCCGTGAGAGCGTAGGGAAAAAAGATGCCGACGCGCTCCGCGCAAACAACCAGATTCCTGGTGTGTTGTACGGCGGTGCTGAGCAAATCCACTTCAGCGTTTCCGAAAATCAAATCAACAAGGT
>DCBH01000111.1:0-5340 GCA_002313415.1 Flavobacteriales bacterium UBA1112 | reverse complement strand
GTTGAATGCATCATTCAGGACATTCAGTTTCACCCTGTCACGGATCGAGTCACGCACCTCGACTTTCTCGAAATTCTTCCTGGTAAGCCTGTAAAAATGGACATTCCTTTGCGCACCACAGGTCAAGCCGTCGGTGTGTTGAATGGAGGTCGCCTGGAAGTAAATTATCGCCGCATTCCCGTTCGCGGCATTGCGGATGCTCTTCCTGAAAGCCTTTCGGTAGACATTTCAGACCTAGATATTGGCGACAACGCCCGAGTACGCGATCTCACCGTTGATGGCCTCGAAATTCTCTTGAGCGAAAGTGCATTGCTTGTGGCATGCAAACGCACACGTGCAGCCATGTCTGCTGAATCCGACCTCGAAGGTGAAGAAGGTGAAGGCGGCGAAGGTGGCGAAGGTAGCTCGGGCGGCGAAGGTGGCGAAGGCGGCGAAGGTAGCTCGGGCGGCGAAGGCGGCGAAGCATAAACCCCAAGCTGCGTGAAATACCTCATGGTAGGCCTCGGGAATCCCGGTGCGGAATATGAGGACACCCGTCACAACATCGGGTTCAAAATCGTGGACTCCCTCGCCCACCGTCTGTCAGGCTCATTCGAAACCTGCAGACTGGGCGAGGTGGCCACCGTCCGCTTTAAAGGGCGACGCCTGGTGCTTTTGAAACCTTCCACCTACATGAATCTCAGTGGCAAGGCGGTCAGATATTGGATGGAAACTGAAAAAATCCCTTTGGATCGTGTTGTCGTCATCACCGACGACTTGAACCTGCCTTTTGGCACCCTGCGCCTTCGCGCAAAAGGCAGCGACGGCGGGCACAATGGCCTCTTGGACATTCAACAGGTGTTGGGCACCAACGCATATCCCAGACTGCGATTTGGGATTGGGTCAGAATTTGGCAAGGGACAACAAGTCGACTATGTCCTTGGCAAGTGGAGTCCCGAAGAGAGTGAACGCATGATTGAGCGGCTGACAAAGGCAGGCGACGCCGCACTCCATGTCACCTCTGCGGGGTTGTCCCGAGCAATGAATTTGTACAACGGGCAATAGGTCTTCATCAACCTTCTACTTCCTCGTAAAAGCGGTTGTTTCCGATGTACGCAACCACGGCATCGGGCAACAAAAATTGCACATCGTGTCCCGCAGTAATGGCATCCCTCACGTAGGTTGAGCTTATCGCAATGATCGGTGCTTCGTGCCACTCCACGTGATCGTGTGCCAACCAAGCCGCTGCATCCGCGGCAGCCTCGGAGGACCCTTGGGTCAGGCGTGGATAAATAAGCATGCGGTGAGATGCGACCAAATCTTCGTGGTTTTTCCACGTGTGAAAAGACTCAAGGTTGTCCTGGCCCATGATGATGCTAAAGACCACCGAAGGATGAGCCTCACGAAGGTATTCCATGGTATCGGCGGTGTAGTTGGGCCTCGGTAAATTGAACTCAACATCCATGGCCTTGAGGTGCGGATGATCTGCCAAAGCCAAGCGCGCCATTTGCAAGCGATGTCCTTCGGGAATCATGGATGCTTGTTGCTTGTGAGGGCTGCTTGGGGTTACCACAAACCAAACCTCATCGAGGTCCGCCAAATTGAGCATGTGATTGGCAATGACCAAATGTCCCAAATGAATGGGATTGAACGACCCAAAATATAGCCCGACGCGCAGCGCTTGTGAGGAGGCTTGGTTTGGATTCATAGGGTCATTTGTCAATTCAGAGGTAAGCACGTTCCAAAAAATCACCCACCATGTCCTCGGCTTCTTGCTTGGCCAAGTCAAGGTCATCATTGACTAGCCTTAGGTCGAAATGTCCTGAAGCCTCCATTTCCTTCTGGGATTTGGCAATGCGTTTCTCTATCGCCGCCTCATCTTCCGTCCCTCGGCTGCGCAGGCGTTCTTCGAGGACAAACATGGACGGGGGCGCAACGAAAATGGACAAGGCACTTTCACCGAAGACAGCCTTCAACGTTTGACCTCCAACCACATCTACGTCAAACAAAGGAGTCCGACCGTCGCGCCACAATTTCTCCACTTCGCTACAAAGAGTCCCATAAGACAAGCCCTCATAGACTTCTTCATGTTCCACAAATGCTCCTTTTTTCACCTTCTCTTCAAATTCCTTCAAGGACAAGAAATGATAATCTTTGCCGTCTTCTTCACCTTCTCGAGGCTTTCGCGTTGTGGCACTCACACTGAAGCCGAGAGAGAGGTCAGGCTTTGACATCAAATGACGAACCAATGTGGTCTTGCCTGCTCCTGAAGGAGCAGAGAAGATGATGGCCAAGCCGTCGCCTTGGGGTTTGGAGCCTGCGGGCATGATTCAGAGGACGTTGAGGACTTGTTCCTTGATTTTTTCAAGTTCGTCCTTCATTTGAACGACAATCCGTTGAAGGTTGGCATCGTTGGCTTTGCTTCCGAGCGTATTGATTTCACGGCCCATTTCTTGGGTCACAAATCCCAATTTTTTGCCTTGACCTACGCCGGTTTCCATGATTTCCTGAAAGTATTTGATGTGGGCCTTCAAGCGCGTGCGCTCCTCACTCACATCCATTTTCTCAATGTAGTAGAGGACCTCTTGCTCAAAGCGACCCTCATCCAAAGCGGCCCGATCCATGGTTTCTTCAAGGTTGGTGCGAATGCGGTCGCGGACGCGCGTGATTCGGGATTTTAGGAGCGGATCCAGGCTCAATTCGAGGCGCTCGATTTCATTCAAGCGCCCCTTGAAGTCGGCCTCGAGCGACGCCCCCTCCGTGTTTCGAAACGCATCAAAGTTGTCTGCCGCCTCCAGCACCAACGCGTGAATGCCGGCCCAGGCTTCCTCGTCGAAGGCCTCTTTGGACGTTTGCATGGCGTCGGGGAACCGCACCGCAGTCGTCAACAAGTTGCCCGTCGGTTGGCCTGTTTCCTGGGCCAAGGCTTCCAAATCCTGGACGTACTTCCGTATGACAGGTGCGTTGAGTTCGTTGCGCGCTTCCGCGGCATCGGCCTCGAAGTGGATGGCGATGTCGCTCTTCCCGCGCACGATCCGCGCACCGAGCTCGGTGCGCAAGTCCATTTCCTTTTGCTTCAGCACGGACGGCATCCGCACTTGGAGGTCGAGGTTTTTGCCGTTCAACGAACGGACTTCGACTGTGTATTTCCGGGAACCGACGGCGCCTTCCGCCTTTCCATAGCCTGTCATTGAGCGCAGCATTGGGCGAAGATACGCTCTCGAACCGGTGCGCGCTTCCCGTGCCCGCAGGAAGGTCAATGCCCCGCGACCCCGCGCTACATTTGCAGCCATGTCGGATCTGAAACGCGTGACCTCCCTCCTTGCTGGAGACATGGCGGCCTTCAAGCCCAAATTCCGGGCGGCCGTGACCACCGACGTCGCATTACTCGACACAGTGATGCGCTACATCCTTCGCCGCAAAGGCAAGCAGATGAGGCCCATGTTTGTGTTTCTTAGCGCCCGACTGCACGGCGGCGTCGATGAAAAGGGGACCGCTACGGATCGCGCTCATACAGCAGCGGCCCTGATCGAGCTCTTGCACACGGCCACACTGGTGCACGATGACGTGGTCGACGAAAGCCCCCTTCGCCGCGGCGTATTCAGCATCCAAGCGCTGTGGAAGAAAAAGGTCGCCGTGCTTGTGGGGGACTACCTGCTGTCCCGGGGTCTGTTGGCTGCTGTCGATGCAGAAGCCTACGACCTGCTTAAAATCACCTCCCGCGCTGTGCGTGAAATGAGCGAAGGTGAACTGCTACAAATCGAAAAAGCACGACGTCTGGACATCACTGAAGAAGTTTACTTTGACATCATTCGACGCAAAACGGCCTCGCTCTTGGCGGCATGTTGTGCCTGTGGGGCGGCCGCTGCGGGAGCCAAAGATGCCACTGTTCAACGCATGTGGGGATTGGGTGAGCGCGTGGGCTTGGCTTTCCAAATTCAAGACGACCTGCTCGACCTCGGCGAGGGCGACCGCACTGGAAAACCCACTGGCCAGGACATTCGCGAACGGAAAATGACGCTCCCGCTCATCCACACACTGGCCCAAGCCGCGCCCGCTGAACGTCGACGCCTCATTCGCCTCGTCAAGCACAAAAGCGAAGACCCCGCTGCGGTCAAAGAGGTCATGGACGCCATCCTCGCCGGCCCCGGCATGGATCGCGCCCGATCGGAGATGCGTCGCCTTAAAGAAGAATCGCTAAGCCTACTCGCAGAGCTTGGGAACGAGGACGCGGTAAGCACTGAGGCACGTGATGCGATGCGCGATCTCATCGAATACACGATTCGCCGAGTAAAGTAACTCTCCGTCGTCCAATCCTTCTTTTCTTGCTTTCCTGAACGGGTGAATCTTTGTGCGTTCCAGAAGCCACACCAAGGTCCCGCAAAAAGAGGTGCAACTTACTTGGCCCGACGGCGACGCGTGGTTCCTCAACCGAATGACGTCGTCATGAGCGGCAACTCAACGTTTTTTTCTTCCCTTTTTTTTGACTTTGAACCCTGGAGCACCACCGCCAGCACCAGCACTGTTCCAAGGCTCTTGGCCTGGCTTAAATGCCGGTTTCTTCTTGGCTTTCCTCTTCGCCTTGCCGGCGCCCATGGGCTTGCCAGATTCCGCATGCCCTTCCTTCGATGTGTCCCAACGAGGAGCACCACCTGACGGTTTGCGCTTCTTGGAAAAAGGCTTCTTGCGGAAAGGTCGGGAGCCTCGGGCGTCCCATCCCCCTCGTCCGCTTCGTCCCTCAGAATCTTCACGATCGCGTCGGCGGTCGCCCATGTCTTTCTGATTGAGATCGGACTTGCCACCTGTCTCGAGTTTGCGCATCTCCGCAATCACGATTTGACGCAACAAGTCTTCCTTGGAATGTCCTTCAAACAACAAGGACATCTGCTCCCAAATGTCATCTGGGATGCCCCGACCCGCCGGCAATTCAATGAGCCCTTGGCCCCACGTGGAGAGACGTGCATTCACGATTTCCTCAGGGTTGGGAACCAACGTTTGGGCAAACTCAATGTTGAGCGTCCTGGCGATGCGATTGAGGTGACCTCTCTCCTTGACGCCTATAAACGCCATGGAAATCCCTTTCTTTCCCGCACGGGCGGTGCGACCCGAACGGTGTGTGTAGTATGCCGTTTCCCCCGGGAGTGAGTGGTGGAATACATGGGTGAGATTGTCCACATCGATGCCTCGCGCGGCAACATCAGTGGCCACCAACACTTGCAAGTGCTTTTGCTTGAATCGCAGCATCACTCGGTCACGCTGGGCTTGGGACATCTCACCATGCAAGGCGTCTGCGCGATATCCGCGCTTGAGCAATTCCTCAGCCAACGCTTGGGTGTCACGCCGGGTGCGGCAAAACACCAC
>DCBH01000036.1:24963-39124 GCA_002313415.1 Flavobacteriales bacterium UBA1112 | reverse complement strand
GCGCCCGGGCGACCCGGCATGCGACCTGCCATGCCCCCTTGAGTTGCTGCAGCTCGTGCCGCGACGCCCTGCTCCGCCGTGTTGGCGACACCTGCTTTTTGTTCCTGCACGCGCGGGGTGGATGAAGGGCGAGGGGTTTGACGAACCTGTTGGGCCGAAGCGCCCGTGGGGATGGTGCACTTCATCAAGAAGGACGCCACCTGGGCGTTGACCTTTTGGACCAACTTCTGGAACAGCTCGTAGGACTCAAACTTGTAGATGAGGAGCGGATCCTTCTGCTCGAAACGGGCGTGCTGCACGTTGCTGCGCAGATCGTCCATGTCTCGAAGGTGCTCTTTCCAGTGCTGGTCGATGATCGCAAGCACAACCGCCTTCTCAAGGGTGTCGAGCACGCTCTTGCCTTCGGTGAGCACGCTTTGTTCGATGTCCGCACCCACTTGCAAGGTCTTGCGGCCATCGCTGAACGGCACGAGGATGTTTTTGAAGTCGTTTTTCTCGTCGTCGTGTACACGTTGAATCACTGGGTGGGCACGCTGAGCGAGGTCGGCGAGCTTGGCTTGGTACAGTTGCTCGGCACGCAAGTAGGTCTGGTGCGCGAGGTCCTCAGGCTTGCCGGTGCTGAAGGTCTCAGCGTCGAAAGGTGGCTCGATGCCGAAGTCCGTGAGGAGCGCCATCCGGAATCCGTCAAAATCCTTGACCGGGTGCGTCGCCAAGACATGCGACTCAACCAGCTCGTAAAACATGTTGGCGATGTCCGTGCGGATGCGGTCGCCGTAAAGGGCGTTGCGACGGCGCTTGTAAATGACCTCGCGCTGGGCGTTCATCACATCGTCGTATTCGAGCAGACGTTTCCGGATGCCAAAATTGTTCTCCTCAACCTTCTTTTGTGCCCGCTCAATGCTCTTGGTAATCATCCCCGCTTGAATGACCTCGCCCTCTTTGTGACCCATGCGGTCCATCATTTTACTCACGCGCTCCGAACCAAACAACCTCATCAGGTCATCTTCCAGACTCACGTAAAACTGGCTCGAACCAGGATCTCCTTGGCGACCTGAACGTCCGCGCAATTGCCGGTCGACGCGTCGGCTGTCGTGTCGCTCCGTGCCGATGATGGCCAATCCCCCTGCATCCTTCACTTCTTGGGAGAGCTTGATGTCGGTGCCGCGCCCAGCCATGTTGGTTGCAATCGTCACTGTCCCTGGCTTGCCGGCTTCCGAGACAACTTCTGCCTCACGCTGGTGCATCTTGGCATTCAAGACTTGGTGCTTGATTTTGCGCATGCCAAGCATCTTCGACAGCAACTCGCTGATCTCGACGGTGGTCGTACCCACCAACACGGGGCGGCCGGCATTGCTCAATTCCACGACATCTTCAATGACCGCATTGAGTTTCTCGCGCTTGGTTTTGTAGACGAGATCGTCCATGTCCTTTCGCGCAATAGGGCGGTTGGTCGGAATGACCATGACGTCCAATTCATAGATGTCCCAAAACTCTCCCGCCTCCGTTTCCGCAGTTCCGGTCATGCCCGCCAGTTTGTGGTACATGCGGAAGTAGTTCTGAAGGGTCACCGTGGCGTAGGTCTGCGTGGCAGCTTCCACCTTCACACCCTCTTTCGCCTCAATGGCTTGGTGTAAGCCGTCGCTGTATCTCCGACCTTCCATGATCCGCCCCGTCTGCTCATCGACGATTTTGACCTTGTTGTCCATCACCACGTACTCGATGTCTTTCTCGAACAACGCATAAGCTTTAAGGAGCTGATTCATGCTGTGGATTCGGGCGCTCTTGACACCGTAGTCCTGCATGAGATTTTGCTTTTTTTCAAGCTTGTCCTCGTCGCTGCCTTCACCACTGTCAATGCCAACGAGTTCTGTGGCGAGGTCGGGCATCGTAAAGAAGTGGTCGTCCTCCATGTTGCGGACGAGGTACTCAATTCCTTTCTCAGTGAGCTCGATTTGATTCTGCTTTTCGTCGATGACAAAAAAGAGCTCTTCATCAGCCTTGTGCATCTCGCGTTGGTTGTCCGCGAGGTAATAGGCCTCGGTTTTGAGGAGCTGCTGACGCATGCCCTCTTGACTGAGGAACTTGATAAGGGGTTTGCTTTTTGGCAGGGCACGGAATGCGCGAAACAATGCCAGACCTCCGTCTTCCACATCCTGCTTCGACGCGCCGTCCACCAGTTTCTTCTTCGCTTCAGCCAAGAAACCTTGAGCGGCCTTTTGCTGCACCTGAACGAGGCTGACCACTTTGGGCTTGAGCTGGTCAAATTCGTGCTCATCCCCTTTGGGCGTCGGTCCGCTGATAATGAGCGGGGTCCGGGCCTCATCAATCAGGACAGAGTCCACTTCATCCACGATGGCGAAGTGATGCTTGCGCTGCACGAGCTGTTCCGGTCGCATGGCCATGTTGTCACGCAGGTAGTCAAAACCAAACTCGTTGTTGGTTCCAAATGTCACATCGCACCTGTATGCTTCGCGCCTGGCCTCACTGTTGGGCTGATGCTTGTCGATGCAGTCGACTGTCAATCCATGGAATTCATAAATGGGACCCATCCACTCGGCGTCACGTCGCGCGAGGTAATTGTTGACAGTCACGACGTGAACACCGCGACCTGCGAGGGCATTTAAAAATACGGGCAGTGTAGCCACGAGCGTTTTTCCCTCCCCCGTTTGCATCTCAGCCGCTTTTCCTCGGTGCAACGCCACACCGCCAATCAACTGCACGTCGTAGTGCACCATATCCCAAGTCACGGATGAACCCGCTGCAGTCCATGACTTCTGCCAAAAGGCTTTGTCGCCTTCGATGGTCACGAGGTCGCGAATTGCCGCAATGTCTCTGTCCATGTCAGTGGCTGTGACTTCAACTGCACCTTCCTCAGAAAATCGTCGGGCCGTCTCCTTGACAAGGGCAAAGGCTTCAGGCATCACTTCTGCCAGAATCTCCTCCAGACGTTCGTTGATGAGGCTCTCAATGTCGTCAACTTGTTCGAAAAGCACCTCCTTTTGATCCAATTGAGTCAGCGGCAGGGAGGCCGCTTCTTCCTGCAATTTTTTAATCTGATCGAGTTCATCCGCCACATGACCTTGAACACGAGTCCGGAGCTCCGCGGACATGGCGCGCAAGTCATCCGCGCTGAGACCCAACAAGGAAGGTTCAATCTCTTTGATCCGATCGACCACCGGTTGAACCTCTTTGATGTCATTGGCCGACTTGTCCCCAACAAAGGCCTTGAAAAGCTTTGCAAGCATGACACAAAAGTACAACGGCAAACACCCCCCCCTCTTGACCAAAAATCGTTGTGAATAAAACCGTGCCAATTTTAACCCGACAACTCACCCAAAGAGGGTATTTTGGATGGCCCCAAACCACCATATTTACCTGCTTATCAATGCTTTGCACCGAACGCCAAAAACCATTGTTAAGAACTCACCCCGATTGTGAATGGAAAGTGTTTGCCAATTAAGGCCAATGAGAAGTTTCTTTGGGGAGCGACATGACGGCATGTTTTCGTCTTGTTCGCAACCCCTTTTTTACGATACGTCAAAAACCTATTTGGCTGCAAATTTTCACCTTGCAGCACCGACATCCTCCCCCCTGATTTTCAAATCAGGACAACACTTTAGACCTCATGGACAACCACACCGAATCTGCCCCAGAAAACATTGTTGAACAAACCCAGACTTCCATCGAAGAGGTTTTGCCGGAGAATACGGCGGTGACTGAACCCATTTTGGAGGACAACCCAAATCGCTTTGTGCTCTTCCCAATTGAACACAACGACATTTGGAACTTCTACAAAAAATCTGAGGCCAGCTTTTGGACTGCGGAAGAAATTGACCTTGCCGCAGACATCGTGGACTGGAATGACAAGCTCAATGACGACGAGCGTTACTTCGTAAAGCACATTCTCGCCTTTTTCGCCGCCTCAGACGGCATTGTGAATGAGAATCTCGCCGAAAATTTTGTTGCGGAAGTGCAATACACGGAAGCCAAGTTCTTTTATGGATTCCAAATCATGATGGAGAACATCCACAGCGAAACCTATTCTCTGTTGATCGACACCTACATCAAAGACAAAGCTGAGAAGAACAAGTTGTTCAACGCAATTGAGACACTCGATTGCGTCAAAGAAAAAGCAAACTGGGCCCTCGAATGGATTGAAAATGGAAGCTTCGCCGAGCGCATTGTGGCTTTCGCCGCGGTTGAAGGCATCTTCTTCTCAGGAAGTTTCTGCTCCATTTTTTGGCTCAAAAAGCGGGGTCTCATGCCTGGCTTGAGTTTTTCCAACGAGCTCATCAGCCGCGATGAAGGAATGCACTGCGACTTCGCGTGCATGCTCTACAACGATCACATTGTCAATAAGCTTCCGAAGAAGACCATCTCAAAAATCATCCTCGATGCAGTCGAAATCGAGAAGGAATTCATTTGTGAAGCACTCCCCGTGCGATTGATTGGAATGAACGCGGACCTCATGAGCCAGTACATCGAGTTTGTGGCGGACCGCCTGCTCGTGGAACTCGGAAACGAAAAGGTATTCAACGTCACGAATCCATTTGATTTCATGGACATGATTAGCCTTCAAGGCAAGACAAACTTCTTCGAGAAACGAGTTGGTGAGTACCAAAAAGCGGGCGTTCTCAACAAAGCTTCGGAGGAAGACAACAGCTTCAGTTTAGACGCTGACTTCTAATCTTTCTCTGCACGATTCACATCATCTCCTCTTAAACCTTCTTTCTCCCCCTGCATGTATGTATTGAAGCGCGACGGTCGCAGTGAGCCCGTTCAGTTTGACAAAATCACGGCCCGGATAAAAAAAC
The DNA here is from genome assembly GCA_002313415.1 of Flavobacteriales bacterium UBA1112. Lineage (GTDB taxonomy): Bacteria > Bacteroidota > Bacteroidia > Flavobacteriales_D > Sanyastnellaceae > UBA11663. The sequence continues at coordinate 34,310 of DCBH01000036.1, read as the reverse complement.
TCTGCTACGGTTTGCACAAGGCCGTTGACCCAGCGAGGGTCGCAATGCGCGTCATCGAAGGCGTTTACGACGGCGTGACGACCATCGAGCTCGACAACCTTGCAGCCGAAGTTGCAGCCACCAACGCCGTGACCCATCCCGACTATGCCCAGCTTGCGAGTCGAATTGCGGTAAGCAATCTCCACAAAACGACCAAGAAGTCGTTCACCGAAACAATGCGGGACTTGCACGATTACATCGACCCAATTACTGGTGAAAATGCGAGTTTGATTGCAGAGGACGTGTGGGAAATCATCCAAAAAAATGCAGAGTTGCTCGATTCAAGCATCCTCTACGATCGTGATTTCAGTTACGATTTCTTTGGATTCAAGACGCTTGAGCGCTCTTACCTCCTGAGGATTGACGGGGAAATCGCAGAGCGGCCACAACAAATGCTGATGCGTGTGGCGGTAGGCATGCACAAGGACGACATGGATAGCGTCATCGAGACCTACAACATGATGAGTGAGGGCTGGTTCACACATGCCACTCCCACCTTGTTCAATGCGGGAACGCCCAAGCCTCAGATGTCGAGTTGCTTTCTCCTCACCATGAAAGAGGACAGCATCACCGGGATCTACGACACACTGAAGCAGTGTGCCAAAATCTCACAGAATGCCGGTGGCATTGGGCTTGCGATACACGACATCCGTGCTACTGGCTCCTACATCAAAGGAACCAACGGAACATCCAATGGTATTGTCCCCATGCTCCGTGTCTTCAATGACACCGCGCGCTATGTCGACCAGGGGGGTGGAAAGCGGAAAGGATCCTTCGCCATGTACATTGAACCCTGGCACGCGGACATCTTTGACTTCCTCGACTTGCGGAAGAATCATGGTAAAGAAGAGCAGCGAGCCAGAGACCTCTTCTATGCCCTTTGGACCCCTGACTTGTTCATGAAGCGTGTGGAGGAGAACGGCGACTGGACGCTGATGTGCCCCAACGAGTGTCCGGGTCTTGCAGATAGCTGGGGAGCTGAGTTTGATGCTCTCTACACCAAATATGAAGAAGAGGGCAAAGGTCGCAAGACCATGAAGGCGCAAGATCTATGGTTCAAAATTCTTGAAAGTCAGGTAGAAACGGGTACTCCTTACATGCTTTACAAGGATGCTGCGAATGGCAAATCCAACCAGCAAAACTTAGGTACCATTCGCTCCTCCAACCTCTGCACCGAAATCATCGAGTACACCTCGCCTGACGAAGTGGCGGTATGCAACCTCGCCTCAATTGCCATCCCCAAGTTTGTCAAGGAAGACCGCACTTTCGATTTCGACAAGTTGTTCGAGGTCACTTACCGTGTGACCTGCAACCTGAACCGCGTCATTGACCGCAACTATTATCCCATTCCGGAGGCGCGCAACTCCAACATGCGCCACCGTCCCATTGGGCTAGGGGTGCAGGGGCTCGCCGACGCCTTCATCTTGATGCGCTTTCCCTTCGACAGCGAAGAAGCACGTCAACTCAACAAAGATGTCTTTGAGACCATTTACTACGCGGCATGCACCGCATCCAAAGATTTGGCCAAAGAAGAGGGTGCTTATGAGACTTTCCCTGGCTCGCCAGCAAGCGAGGGCAAGCTCCAATTCGACATGTGGGATGTCACCCCATCTGATCGATGGGAATGGGACATCCTCAAAGAAGAAATCAAGGAACACGGCATGCGTAACTCGTTGCTTATGGCTCCCATGCCTACCGCATCCACAGCGCAAATCCTTGGAAACAATGAGTGCTTTGAGCCTTACACAAGCAACATCTACACCCGGCGCACCCTGTCAGGGGAGTTCATTGTGGTCAACAAGCATCTTTTGCGAGACCTCACCAAACTTGGCTTGTGGGATGATGACATGAAAAACCGCTTGATTGCGGCCAATGGATCCATCCAAAACATTGACGAGATTCCTGAGAATTTAAAAGTGTTGTATCGCACTGCTTGGGAGATTCCTCAGCGAGCCATCCTCGACATGGCTGCAGAGCGTGGAGCGTACATATGTCAGAGCCAGTCGCTCAACATTTTCATGGAAAACGTAACCAATTCAAAGCTCACCTCCATGCACTTTTACGCATGGAAAAAGGGCTTGAAGACGGGCATGTATTACCTACGTACCAAGGCAGCCACTGATGCGATCAAGTTTACCGTGGACAAAAAGTACAAGACACAACCTCAAAGCGAGCAGGTCGAACAAGCTGAGCAAGCTTCAACAGAGGAGATGACTTACGAGCAGCAGGTGAAAGCGTGCAGCATCGACAACGGCCCCGACTGCGAAATGTGCAGCGGCTGAATGTCGTGAAAGCCTTAATTCGAAAAGCACCCGTTTGGGTGCTTTTTTTGATTCCATTGTTTCACCCATTTGATTGGGCTTGAGCCGAATAAATCCACATGGGCGGCACATTCTTGACCACGACATGTTCCAATGTCAAGTCAAAACCCATGGACTCGTATTTCCGCTTCATCAGAGGTGGGACATACGTGAAGAACCGGTAAATGGCACCCTGGTCTGTGTGACGTTTGAGGCTTTGAAATAAGGGGGAAATGACGGCATCTGGAAGCGTGTAAGGCAGTCCCGAAACCACCAAATCAACCCGAGGCCAGTCGAGGCTAGATACCACTTCATCCATGAGATGCGCACTTTCTTGGCGGACATGAAATCGGTGTCCATATTCCGCCTCCAGCTTTTGACAAAACGTCGGGTTGATTTCCAACACGAGTACTTGCGCCGTGGAGGGCAACTGGACCATCATTTCACGCGTGAAACATCCCGTCCCTGGCCCCAATTCAACTACATATTGCATGGCGTGCATGTCCAGCCCTTCAAACATCTTCTCACATGCAGCAGGAGCGCTCGGCACGATGCTCGCATTTTGCCGGGGGTTTCTTAAGAATTCGGTGAAGAATGTCGACATGACAAAAGCTGTAGGTGAGAAACGAACAATGTTAAGAATATACAAGACCCTTGACGGTTCCCCAAAAACGTCATGCTCTCGCACCCCCAATCAGGAACTTCTGACCTCCACGTGACACTGCAGCTCACCAAATACGCGCATCTTTGTACTCTGTCATGGGAGTTGAACATCTTCAAATCCTGTCGTTGAACTTTCATCACGCCTCCATCGAGGACGTGGGACTCCTGCATGTTCCACCTTCTGAACAACCTGCAGTACTCACCAATTGGAAAATTCAGCTTGGATTGCAGGGAATTGTTTTCCTGTCCACATGCAACCGTGTTGAGTTCATCATGAGCGATGACAAATACTTTTGTCTAGGACGCCAAGCGCACCTGATTCAACAATTTGAACTCGACCCAGAAGCTTTTACTCGCATCATGTCCGCAGTTCAAACTTACCGCGGGGAGCAAGCCATTCGCCACTTGATGCGTGTCGCATCAAGCCTTGAATCTATGGTTCTTGGAGAGCGAGAAATTCTCACACAAGTGCGCCAGGCTTTCGATTTGGCCATGACCCACCGTCTTGCGGGAGACCGTCTTCGTGTAACTGGACGGTCTGTTGTTGAAACCGCCAAAAAAGTATTCTCAAATACAGATGTCGCAACCCAAGCGGTCTCCGTAAACTCCCTTGGATGGCAAGCCTTTAAGGCTTGGAATCTCCCGCACGATGCACCCATTCTCATGATTGGAGCTGGTGCAACCAACACCTCTGTGGGGCGGTTTCTAAGCAAAGCAGGATACAACAATCTCCACATCCTCAACCGATCCATTGAGCGTGCAGAAGTGTTGTCTCACATCCTCTCTTCACCCAAAGTGGGGACGCTGGATAAACTCAATGACGCACTCGCATCGGGGCCACGAGCCATTGTCATCTGCACGGGAAGCGATCAGGCTCTTCTCTCTGGAGAACACGCCCGCATGCTTCCACCGGGCCCCTTGCATGTCCTCGACCTTGGCGTTCCTTCAGATCTTGATGCCAGCTTCCGTGAACGCGCCGAATTGACAGTGGTTGACATGACGGCACTCCAAGATATCGCAGATCAAAATCTCGCCATCCGCGCCACCGAAGTGAGCAAGTGTGAGGCGCTGCTGGAGGCGGGATTGTCGGAATACATTGAACGACTGCAAGCACGCGAGGTGGAGCTTTCGCTTATTGAATTGCCCAACATGATCAAGACCATTCGCAACACAGCCATGGGCGATATTTTTGCCGATGACTTAGAAGGGCTCGATGAAGAAGCGCGCCAAGTGGTGGAACGAATCGTCACCTACCTCGAGAAGAAATACGTGGGCCTGCCCATGAAATTGGCGAAGGAAGCCGTTTTGGGACAGCTTCGTAAATCGTAAAATGTTTCCCCAAGGCTCTACGAGTACAACTCTTGCCCATGCCTTCTAACGCTCCTCACATCCGCATTGGCACCCGCGGCAGTGCCCTCGCTTTGTGGCAAGCACACCACGTGCGTAACCTGTTGCGCGAACGAGGCGCGACAGTGGAAATTGTGGTGTTGAAGACGCGTGGAGACCAAATCCAAAATGTCAGCTTTGACAAAATGGAAGGCAAAGGATTTTTCACCAAGGAAATCGAGAAAGCCCTCCTGCACAAAGACGTGGATTTGGTTGTTCATAGCCACAAGGATCTAGAAACAACTCCGCCTGCCGGTTTGATTGTCGCAGCTGTACCTCCGAGAGGCCCCGTTGAAGACCTTTTGTTGGTTCGCCGTGAAGCTGTGGATTTGACGACCCCATTTCACGTCAAACGTGGGGGTGCGGTAGGGACGTCCTCTATGCGCCGCAAGAATCAACTCAAGTTGAGTCAACCAGACCTAAATGTTGAACCACTCCGAGGCAACGTGATCACGCGAATTCGTAAGCTGTGTGAGGGGAAGTACGATGCAGTCATGCTGGCTCATGCTGGCGTCCACAGGCTCGAACTCGAACTCGGAGACCTTCACGTCCATGTACTTAACCCCTTGAATTTTGTCCCCGCACCGGCCCAAGGTGCTCTCGCACTTCAAATGCGTGAAGGCGACCCCAACCTTTCATTTGTGGAAGTTCTCAATGACGAAAGCACGGTACATGCAATCGGTATTGAACGAAGTATTCTTCGAGACTTAGAAGGTGGATGTCAACTGCCGTTTGGGGCCTATGTTCCCGAGGGGACAAGCGACGTCTACACGTATCTTGGCAAATCGGAAGGCGACTTTCGTCATGCTTGGTTTGACGTGAAAGTCAACGATGTCAATGAAGGCTCCATGCTGAGTGAATTGACTTCGCCCAAGAGATGGCCAAATGCCTTCATCACCCAAAATTTGCCGAAATCTGCGCCTCTTCGCAATTTGTTCGGCGCACGTGGGTCAGCCATTCATGGAGCGTCATGCGTTCACGTCCGACACTCCGACAATCCCACGCCTGGTGAACCTATGACAAATGATTGGCTGTTCCTCGGATCTCCTCAATGTGCGGCTCTTTTCGCATCCTTGCATGACGTCTCGCGCTACCGCATCGCAACCATGGGTGCAGGCACAAGTCAATCTCTACCCTCTGGAACTCCAATCGCATGGACTGGAAGTGGCAATCCTGAACGCGTTTTTGGAGAGTTGAGTCAGGTTGTAGGAGACTCTGCCGTTTGGATTCCACACGCCAACCGAACCATGCGTCGCTGGGAAGGTCACCTGCTCCACGCCAAACCTTGGCACTTTTACGATGTTGAGGCCCAAGTCGTCCAACTGCCCAGCCATGACGTGGCGTTGGTGTCAAGTCCATCCAATGCGGAAGGGTACAAAGCGAGTGGAGGTACGGCACCTGTTGTCGCCATCGGAGAAACAACAGCCAAAAAGGTCAGGGAAATCGGACTGACGCTTGCTGGCACGGCTGCTTCAACCCACGCGTGGGGTTGGAGTGCAGCGCTGGACAAGATCAGCGCCACTTGATGCTGCAGCCGATGGAAGGCCGCTGGCCTTCTGCCGGAACAGGTCTGCCCTGAAGCAAAAGGTCCACCACACGGCGCAAGTCTTCGCCCGTAACTGGAACGTCGTTGCCAGGCCGTGCGCCATCAAATTGACCGCGATACACGCAGATGCGGTTGGCATCAAACACACTGAAGTCGGGGGTGCACGCCGCATCGAAGGCGCGGGCGACATCTTGGGTGGAATCGTAGAGGTAGGGGAACGTGAATCCGTGCGTTTCTGCCAAGTCCTTCATCAGGGGTACGTCGTCCTGCGGGTAGTTCACCACGTCATTGCTGGAAATGGCCACCACGTTGACTCCTCGTTCACGGCATTCGGCGGCGAAGGCCACAAAGGCTTCGAGGATGTGGACGACGAAAGGACAATGGTTGCACATGAAGACCACAACCGTAGGGCCATTTGCAAACATCTCCTCAGAATTGACCATCGCCTCCGATGAGACATCAAGCAACGTAAAGGAAGGTGCCTCAAAGCCAAGAGGAATGTTTGTGGTCGGGGTTTTGGCCATTCAGCAGGAAGTTGTGCGCCAATACAATCCCCAAGCAGTGAGAAACACGCCGAGGCCTAAAATCAAATGAATCGGTTGAGCCCATGCAGGAAATGCACCAAACGCAAACAACACACCTGTCACGAGCTGACCTATGAGGAGCAAAACAACTCCGTTGCGAGCGCGGAGTACGTGACTTTGTCCGAATGGTCCCATGCGCCAAATCCAAAAGGCATGTGCTGCCAGCACCAACCAATAGCCCGAACGGTGGATGAGATACAATGCATAGCTTTCGGCGAGAGACTCGGCGAGATCAGGCCGCCCCATGCCTTTTTTCAGCAAAAGGTCAACCAATTCGCGAACCTCTGTACCTGTCAAAATTTGGAGCAACGTTACTCCTAATGCAAAAGCCAACCCCCAGCGAGCGGAGCGATGCCATCGAACAACAAATCCGCGCAAGCGTTGAATGATGACGCTGTCGATGCATAAAATGGCCAATGCGCCCAGCATGTGAATGGTGATGCTGTAAGGAATCAAGTTGCCATCCACAACCAACTTGCCAAGCCAAGCCACAAATCCAAGAGCCATAACACCAAAAAGGGACAAGATGGTCGTGCGTAAATCTCGCGCCAAGGCAGCAGCAAGGAAAAGAAGCAATGCAGGAATTCCAGCGAGAGCACCCAGACAACGATTCACAAATTCAATCCAGGTGTGTGCCGCATTGAAAATGGCGTAATCGTGTTTGAGGTAGGGGCGCCATTGGCCTCGGTTGCGTTCAATCTCAAATTCTCGGGCCACAAAAGGCTCCTGCGCAACCCACAACGTATCTCGATGAACAAGCATACGGCCCTTCTCATATTTTGCTCCTGGGGTCCATGTAACCTGGGAGGCTTTCGTCGGAGGAACAAGAAGCCCAAAGCACTTGGGCCAATCAGGGCATCCCATGCCACTTCCCGTCATGCGCACGACTGAGCCAGCCAGCACCACGACAAAGGCAAGCCAAAAAGACGCTCGAGCAAGAGGAAGCAAGGCTCCGCTCATGGACTCATGGCTGCTTCACCGTGATGCGTCACCGCCATGCGATGCACGGGATACGCGCCGTCTCCAATGGCCGTGACTTTGGCCACCAATGCTTCCGCCTGAACCACAGCTGCGTCGTATTCTACAATGGCCATATTCAGCTGGCGGTCTTTTTCGAAATTGATTGTCGCCGAGGCCACCCCCGGGACCTCAAGCAACTCTTTTCTGACTTTGGCCACACAACCAATTTCGCACATCATGCCTTCGACGGACATCTCTGCAACTGTCTTGTCCACAGTCCCCTCCACGCGATACACCTCATATACTGTATGAATTTCAGGGGCATTGCTTCCTTCGCAGGAAGTCATTAACGCGACGGAAGTCGTCAACCCAAGAAGGGGCAAAAAAGAAAAAAACCGCATTGGACAAAGATAGAATTGGACAAAGCGTCCCGCATGCGAGTTGTGCTAATTTTGCAATCTTATGCGAACTTCCAACTCTGCCATGGGGGTAGCACTCCTCATTCTGGGTTTCATTTGGGGCAGCTCCTTCATTCTCATGAAGGTCGCGTTGTTCGACACTCAGGGACAGCCCCTGTTCCCTGCGCTTGATGTCGCGATGGGTCGCATTGCAATCGCTGGATTCGCCTTGCTGCCGTTGGCCGCGATTCATCGCAAACATCTCAATCGCAACACGTTGCCGTGGCTCATTCTGGTCGGTGGCATTGGCAACCTGTTGCCTGCTTATTTATTCACCACCGCCCAAATCCACATCCCCTCATCCGTTGCAGGAATGCTCAACGCATTGACACCCATGTTCACGTTTCTTTTAGGCGTGGCCCTGTTTGGAACGCAAATCAGGAGATTGCAAGTCATAGGACTGGTCGTAGGGCTGATCGGTGCCGCTGTTCTCGCTTTCCAGCCTGGTGTAGGGGCTTCTTTGAATCCAACCACGACTTGGGGCGCAGGGCTCGTGGTGCTAGCCACAGCTTGTTATGGTCTCAGTGTCAACTTAATACGCAACAAACTCGGTCACATTCCTGCAGCAGCTGCCGCGTCATTGTCTCTCGGACTCATGAGCGTTCCTGCTTGCGCAGTGGCTCTGACCGGTCCAGGAATGTCCTTGGCCACCACTCATCCCGACGGCATGAGAGGAGTGATTGCAGTAGTCGTCCTTGCCGTCGTGGGCACAGGTCTGGCCTTGATTGCTTTCAATCGAATCATCCAAAAAACCAACGCCTTATTTGCCAGCACTGTTACCTACATCATTCCGCTCTTCGCCACCATGTGGGGTTGGCTGGATGACGAACCACTCACAAGTCTGCATCTCGTCGGTGGAGCCGTGGTCTTGATTGGAGTTTATCTGGTCAGTCAGGGAGGTAAATAGGTTTGGGCTTTTCGGACTTTCCCACTATCTTTGCCGCCCCTTTGTGGGAAAAAATCTATACTCATGTATGCAATCGTAGAGATCGCAGGGCACCAGTACAAGGTAGAGAAAGACCAACAGGTGTTCGTCAACCGCCTCGACGCTGAAGAGGGCAAAAAGGTCAAGTTTGACCGAGTGCTCCTTTTGGACAAGGACGGTGACGTAACAGTTGGCGCCCCAGCGATAGACGGCTTGGCCGTTCACGCCGTCGTCGAACGGCACCTCAAAGGAGATAAGGTTCTGATTTTTAAAAAGAAGCGACGCAAGGGACACCGAAAGCTCAACGGTTTTCGAGCATCCTTGACTGAGATTAAAATCACAGAAATCAAGAAGGCCGCTGGAAAAAAAGCAGCTCCCAAGAAGGAGGCTGAGCCAAAAGCCGACAGCGATGCAAAGAAGCCCGCCGCAAAAAAATCGGCCGCGAAGAAGCCAACAGCTAAGAAGACTGTGACGAAAAAGCCCGCG
>DCBH01000036.1:575-24612 GCA_002313415.1 Flavobacteriales bacterium UBA1112 | reverse complement strand
GCGAAAAAGCCTGCAGCGAAAAAGACAAAAGAATAACGCAGACCTCAAGGGTCTTTAACCCTCGATACCATGGCACATAAAAAAGCGGCAGCGAGTTCCAAGAACGGACGTGAGTCCCAAAGCAAACGATTGGGTGTAAAAATCTTTGGCGGTCAGCAATGCATTGCAGGAAACATCCTCGTCCGTCAGCGCGGAACCCAACACCACCCAGGCGAGAACGTAGGAATGGGCAAGGATCACACCTTGTTTGCTCTGACCGACGGCCAAGTCCAATTTCGCAAAAAGGCGAACAACCGTTCGTTTGTCTCCGTGATTCCCGCGGGAGACGCTTGATTGCAAAACTCTTGAAAGCTTGTGAACTCCCGGCCCCAACAGGTCGGGAGTTCTTATTTTTGAAAAACACAGAACCCTGACATGCTGACCCTTCAATGCTTACGTGAAGAACGTGACCGTGTGATTTCCGCCTTGGCCAAGCGCCATGTTGAATCAGCGACCACCATCGACGAAATTCTCAAGCTCGATGCCCAGCGCCGCGCAACCCAAAATGAACTCGATCAAGTGCTTGCAGAAAGCAACTCCCTCTCGCGTCAGATTGGGGTTTTGATGCGCGAAGGCAAGAAGGATGAAGCGGAGTCCATGAAGATTCAAACCTCTGGCTTCAAAGACAAGTCCAGCGCGTTGAAACAAGCCATGGAAGACGCGGAAAATCAACTCAATGAACTCCTCGTTCAATTGCCCAACACTCCGTGTGATCTCGTGGAGGCCGGAAAGTCTTCCGAGGACAATGTAGAGGTCTTTCGCAGTGATGAACCACAAGAGGCGGGCGGCCACGCGAAACCTCACTGGGACATCGCCAAGGAATTCGACCTGATCGACTTCGATCTGGGGGCCAAAGTCACAGGCGCGGGCTTTCCCTTTTACAAGGGCCGCGGTGCCAAACTTCAACGTGGATTGATTCGTTTTTTTCTCGAACGAGCTGAAGAGGCAGGATACACCGAATACATCCCACCTCACGTGGTGAATGCCGACTCCGGTTACGGTACGGGACAGCTCCCTGACAAAGAGGGTCAGATGTACCACATGCAGGAGGACGACCTTTATATGATTCCAACCGCTGAGGTTCCCCTAACAAACATCTTCCGTGATGTCGTACTCACCGAAAGTGACCTCCCCCAAAAATTGTGCGGATATACGCCTTGCTTCCGTCGCGAAGCTGGCAGTTACGGTAAAGACGTTCGAGGGCTGAATCGCCTACATCAATTCGACAAAGTTGAAATCGTACAGATCACACATCCCAGCGAAAGCTATGCCAAGTTGGACAACATGGTCGAACATGTCAAGGGCTTGCTTGCAGGCCTGGAATTGCCTTACCGCATCCTCCGACTCTGTGGCGGCGACATGGGATTCACAAGTGCTATGACTTACGATTTTGAAGTGTGGTCTGCAGCGCAAGAAAGGTGGTTGGAGGTGAGCTCTGTGTCCAATTTTGAAACGTTTCAAGCCAATCGCTTAAAGTGCCGTTTCAAGGACGTCGATGGGAAGAATAAACTTGTTCACACACTCAACGGTTCGGCTTTGGCTTTGCCCCGCATCCTAGCTGCGTTGCTTGAAAATCACCAAGACCACGAAGGGGTGGTGATTCCGAAAGCCCTTGTGCCCTACGTTGGGTTTAACCGTATAGGTGGATGACCAGATATGTGTTTTTCATCTTGGTTGTCAGCCTCGGATTGGGCTGCAGCCAACCAGGCGACAGCAACCTCGATGCGTTGATGAATGCAGAGCGCAATGTGGAAGCGGGCATGTCCGTCCTTGAGACATGGAACGTAGACAGCGTCGCCGCCGTGCGCGAACGCGTGGCAACTCGCTTCCGTGACTTGGACTGGCTCGTGGCAGACTCAACATTGACTTACACTGTGAAAGATGGCCAACTCATTGGGGATTGGGCGCGTGTGAAGCGCTTCCTCAAGGATGGCCCAACTCGTCTGGTCACTTTGGGCGAACAAGGAGCCCTGTGCCTCACTCAATTGAACGGCCTCATGCATGCAATTCGAAGCGGAGCGAAGGAAGACGCCAACGGAACACCCATGAATGAAGCTTACTTTTCAAAAGAAGCGCAGCGAGAGTTGACCGCGGCAAAAACGTGGGGCATGGCGGTGGCTGAAACCGAACGCCTTCTTTCGCTGGGCGTTGAACTCGAAGCTCAAACACTTGCTTCCATTGACAGCCTCATTCAAACGAAACGAGCCGAGTGGGCACATAACATCGCCAGCGAGAACTAAACATGATTGTTTCTGAACTCAAATCCTTGCTCGCCTCTAGAACTCTGCCTCAAATGATGGCATCGGTGCTTTTGGCATCCCTGTGTTGGGGCACACCTGAGTGCGCTCAAAGTCAAACGGATTTGGAGCTGGCTGAATTCTACTACAATGAGGGTAGCTATCCGCAGGCCAAACTCTATCTCGAAGGCATTTGGAGAAAAAACAAGACCAACGCCGTATACACAATGTACTATGCGACACTGCTCGCACTCGATGACTTCGATGCGGCAGAGAAAGTGGTCAAAGAACGGTTGAAACGCCGCCACAAAAACTCGCGCTCAACTGCACTTGTCGACCTTGGCTCGCTCTACCTCCACTTTGACCTTCGAGAGAAAGCGCTGAACGCATTCACAGAGGCGCTCGACAATTTGCAACCTGGACGACCCTCAGCTGTGGCTCTGGCAAACGCATTCATCAAGTTGGATGAGCTCGACTTGGCATTGGCAACCTATGTGCGTGCTGAAAAAATGGGCACGACGGGATTTGACTACGAGCTGGCCAATTTGCAGGGCATGCGCGGCGATTTTGAAGGAATGGTCGACGCGTACATGAACTTGCTCAGCACCAAGCCCAACTACCTCCGTACAGTCCAAAACAGCCTCAATCGCAATTTGAGACTGACCACCATTGAAGACAACCGAGAGTTGGTTCGAATTTCTCTGCTTCGAGCCATCCACACCTACCCAGACAACACTGTTTTTCCAGAATTGCTGGTTTGGCACTTCACACAAATTCGAGATTTTGCATCGTCCGTGGTTCATGCAAAAGCTCTGGATCTTCGATTGGATGAGCAAGGTGTGCGGTTGATGGAGTTGGGCAATACTGCACAGGCAAATGGAGACACCGAAACCGCTCTAGCTTGCTATCGCTACGTGGCCTCAAAGGGACCACTCAACCCTTATTACTTCACAGCTCGCAATGAAGTGTTGCAGGTCCGCTTTGAGGATTTGACCTCCTCGGTTCCTGCGGACTTGGATGCCATGGCGTCATTGGCCGAAGAATACGCCGCCAGCCTGCGCGACCTAGGGGTGCGCTCTGAGACAGCCATGATGGTGAAAGACCGTGCTCACCTTTTGGCATTTTACCTGCAGCGATCACGAGAGGGGATAAATGCTTTGGAAAGCTTACTCAACGAAAACAATTTGAATGAAAGGGTGGCGGCAGCATGCAAATTGACGCTTGGCGACATCTACGTCTTTGAGGGTCTGATTTGGGATGCCTCTCTCCTTTTCTCACAAGTCGTCCTCGATTTCAAAAACGATCCACTCGGCCACGAAGCAAAATTCCGCAACGCCAGAGTGAGCTATTACGGTGGCGATTTCAACTGGGCGCAAAGCCAGCTTGATGCCTTAAAGGCCTCCACCTCCAAGCTCATTTCGAACGATGCCATCGACCTCAGCCTCCTCATCTCGGACAACTTCAACCTAGACACACTCACGCTGCCGATGGAAATGTATGCCCGTGCCGATTTGCTTCGCATGCAGCGTAAATTCAACGAGGCACGAACCACCCTCGACTCAATCGCTACTGAGTTCCCTGGCCACGCTTTGGAAGATGAAATGTTGATGATGTCGGCGGACATGTTTTTGGAACAAGATCTGCTCGACACCGCCATGATCCTTTACCGCGAAGTCGTGGACCTGCACTTTGATGACATCACAGGGGACGATGCCCTATGGATGCTTGCTGATTTAAGTCACAACCGCCTTGGCGACTTGACCGCTGCGCAGGAACTCTATGAGAAATTGTTGTTTGAATTTCCTGGATCACTGAATGCCGTGGAGGCGCGAAAGCGATTTCGAGCCCTGCGAGGGGATGAAATCGAATAACACAAATCTTCCTTGCATGGTCCTTTACAACGTCACTGTCAGCGTCACCCAAGAATGCGCAAATGATTGGGTCAAATACATGATGGAAGAGCATATCCCTGACGTTTTGGCCACAGGACACTTTAGAGACTTCAGATTGTGTCATGTACAAGGTGAGGCGGAGGGCGGCATCACCTTCGCAGTGCAATACATGGCCCACGACGCCGAGGCTTTTGAAGCGTATCAACGCGAATGTGCTCCCGCCCTTCAAGCCGAACATCAAGCAAAATGGGGGAACAAGGTTGTGGCATTCCGAACCCTACTTCCCCTCGTCGCTGAAGGTCATCCCACGACTGACATGGATCCGAATCAGAATTGATTCAAACCAAATGCCGACCTTGTGAGCCATGTACGTCCGCGCCAAAAAACACCTCGGCCAACACTTCCTGCGAGACCCTGATGCCGCCAGGCGCATCGCCGAATCCATCACCAAACACCGAGGTTGCTGCGACGTGTTGGAAGTGGGGCCTGGCACAGGAGCTCTGACCCGTCCGCTTCTGAACCGAGGAGATTTAAACATTTGCGCTGTAGAGGTCGATGCGGAATCGGTGGCTAACTTAAACAGCCAAGGACTTCTTCAGACGAACAAGGTGTTTTGCGTCGACCTGCTGAAATGGGATCCCAATGAAGCGTATCCCGAAGGTTCTCCTTTCATCGTGGCAGGCAACTTTCCCTACAACATCAGTTCCCAGATCTTGTTTCGGGTGATCGATTGGCGAGACCGTGTGCCCGAATGCGTGGGGATGTTCCAAAAAGAGGTCGCCGAGCGCGTGGCGGAAGGTCCCGGCTCAAAGAGCTACGGCATCCTAAGCGTCTTACTTCAATCCTATTACGACATCGAGTACCTGTTCACGGTGCACGAGTCAGCCTTTGCCCCCCCGCCCAAAGTGAAAAGTGGCGTCATCCGTTTGGTCCGAAACGACGTCACCGAATTGCCGTACAATGTTTCCTTCGAGCATTTCAAGAAGGTGGTGAAGGTCGCCTTTGGTCAAAGGCGAAAAACCCTTCGAAACAGCCTAAAGAGTGGCGGGTTTGATGCAATCCGCATCCCTGAGAGATTTCAAGGGCAGCGTGCCGAACAACTGAGCGTCGCCGACTTTCAAGAACTCGCATCTGCACTCAAACACTGAGCCACATAAATCAACCGAAAGTCATCGCCCGGCGGCATCAAAGGAAGACGGTTGTGACTACTTTTGGACCAAAGGCACTTGAAATGAGCAAGGCCCAGACATTTGGCGAATTCATCATGGACCGACAGGCGGAGTTTCCGTTTGTTTCAGGCCAACTTACACGGCTCCTTACCGACATTGGGGTGGCAGCCAAAATCGTGAACCAGCAAGTCAACCGTGCAGGCTTGACATCGATTCTCGGAGCTTCAGGGAACACCAACATTCAGAACGAGCAACAGCAGAAACTGGACGTTTTTGCAGACGACACGTTCATGCGCATTCTGTCTGCAGGAAAAAGCGTGTGCGGGATTGGCTCCGAGGAACGCGAAGACTTTGTGCTTTGTGGGGAGAGTGGCGAAGGTCGAACCGGGAAGTACATTGTACTGATTGACCCACTCGATGGGTCGTCCAACATTGATGTCAACGTCAGCATAGGCACAATTTTTAGCATCGTAAGGCGCATCACACCGATGGGCGAGCCTCTTTCGGAGGCGGACTTTTTGCAACCCGGCACAGCACAGGTGGCCGCTGGATATATCCTCTACGGTTCAAGCACAATGCTTTTATGTACCACAGGCTCTGGAGTGAACGGCTTCACCCTCGATCCAGCGGTTGGGGAGTTTTTCCTTTCCCATCCCGCGATGACATTTCCGAATCGCGGAAACACCTACAGCATCAACGATGCGGTGAAGGCCAAAAGCAACAGCGCTACCCAAGCTTTTGTTGATGGATGTCGGGAAGCTGTCGATGCAGGCTTTCGAGGACGATACATCGGATCTTTGGTCGCGGACTTTCACCGCAACCTCATTCACGGAGGAATCTACCTGTACCCTTCCACCACAGACAAACCGCAAGGCAAACTGCGCCTCCTTTACGAATGTGCTCCCCTTGCCTGGATTGCCGAACAAGCAGGAGGTCTAGCTGTCGATGACAGTGGGCGAATCATGGACAAAGTCCCCGAATCCCTTCACGATCGAAGCCCGTATTATGTCGGGATAAGGCATCTTGTAGAAGGTCTACAAGCATGTAGACTTGCCCCCGAGGACGCATATGTCGCGAATGACCCGGCCGCTGCCAGTGGCGGCGAACACCTCCACTAACTTTGCCGCCTCATGCGGCCCGCGGACCTTCTTCAGTTTTACATTCTCGACCCCCGAAATGGGGCATTGCGTGATGCCGTTTCTGAACAGGGCGCAAAAGTGGAGATGCACGGTGCCGTGGGTTCTAGCATTGCTCTAAGCATTGCTGGATTCCTCAGTGATGAGAACGAGCGAGTCAACCCTCGCCACCACGTTTTTGTGTTGGATGACAAGGAACAGGCCGCCTACTTCATGAATGATTTACAATCCGTGTTGGATGACCGAAGACCTGTGCTTTTCTATCCCCGTTCTGCGCGCGTACCCTACACCGAGGAAGAGAGTGTCGAAAACGCAAACGTTGCCATGCGTGCAGAGGTATTGAACGAAATCAATGGCGGTCGTGACGGATTGTGCATTGTTACCTTCCCCGAAGCCTTGGCGGAACAAGTGATTACGCGCAAGGAACTCAGCGACCAAACCTTCACCATCTCATGCGGCGAGTCCTACACGATGGACTTTTTAGATGAGGTCTTGCTGGCCTATGAATTTGAAAAAGTAGACTTCGTCTATGAGCCTGGCCAATACAGCATGCGCGGCGGAATCGTAGACATTTTTTCCTACAGTTTTGACCATCCTTATCGAATTGAGTTTTTTGGCGATGATGTAGACTCAATCCGAAAATTTGATCCCTCCTCGCAATTAAGCGTGGCCAAAATGACCCGCGCCACCGTTGTTCCCAACGTCGGCAATTCAAGATTGCACGACGCCCACGAACCCTTCTTCAGCTTCCTCCAGACCAATGCCATCTTCTGGATGGCCGACGCCAAGCGATGCGGAGATGGACTTGACAAAGCAATGGAGCGGGCGCGGGCGCATTACGACCGCCTCAGCGGAGAGGTCAGTCGAACACCTCCCGATGAGCTTTTCCTGACTGGTGAAGCTCTAGAAGGACTTCTACATCCTTTTACAGTGGTTGAATTTGGTGGTGGTACCACATGGTCCGACCGAGCTATTCTCAAATACGACATGTCCGCACAACCTGCGTTCAACAAGCAATTTGACCTGATCGCATCCAATTTAAAATCCAACCAACAGAATGGATATGTCAATGTGGTGGTCAGTGGACAGGCCACGCAACTCGAGCGATTGCACGATGTCTTCCATGATCGCCTTGAGGATGGTGAGGAGCCAGTGCCCTACAAGCCTATACCCATGGAGCTCAGCGAAGGGTTTGTGGACAAGGATCTCAAGATTTTGGTTTACACAGACCATCAACTGTTTGAGCGCTACCATCGATTTAGGCTCAAAGAAGGATTCAGAAAAAACAAAGAAGCTCTGACAATCAAAGAGTTAATGGCTTTGGAAGTCGGGGATTTTGTCGTGCACATTGACCATGGCATCGGCGAGTTCAGCGGCCTCCATAAAATTGAGGTCAACGGGAAGATGCAAGAAGCCATTCGCCTCTCCTACCGGGGCGGAGATGTCCTCTACGTCAGCATTCACAGTCTACATCGAATTTCAAAGTACAGCAGCAAGGAGGGGTCACAGCCGAAAATCAACAAGCTTGGCACCAACACCTGGGCCAAGACCAAGCAAAAGACCAAAGGCCGAGTCAAGCAGATTGCCTACGATCTGTTGCAGTTGTACGCCAAGCGTAAGTCTGCCCCTGGACACGCTTACCCCGAGGACGGATATCTCCAACACGCATTGGAGGCAAGCTTCATGTATGAGGATACCCCGGACCAAAACGCAGCCACTGAAGCAGTGCGTGAAGACATGCTGAAATCCACCCCCATGGATCGACTTGTTTGCGGTGATGTCGGCTTTGGCAAAACAGAAATTGCCATTCGGGCAGCTTTCAGGGCCGCTTGCGACGGGAAGCAAGTCGCCGTGCTTGTCCCCACCACGATTCTGTCTATGCAGCACCACAGAAGCTTCACCAGGCGCCTTCGAGAATTTCCCGTCAACGTCGAATACATCAATCGTTTCAAAACAGGGAAAGTCCTCACAGAGACTCTAAAACGCGTGGAGACGGGCGAAGTAGATATCCTGGTCGGAACGCATGCTTTGGTCGGAAAGCGCGTCAAATTCAAAGATTTGGGGTTGCTTGTCATTGACGAAGAACAAAAGTTTGGCGTGGGAGTCAAGGACAAACTCAAGACACTTAAAGCCAACGTCGATACCCTCACCCTGACAGCCACCCCGATTCCAAGAACACTTCAGTTTTCCTTGATGGGTGCGCGTGACTTGAGCATCATTCAAACTCCTCCGCCCAATCGTCATCCAGTTGACACCATCTTATCCGGGTTCAATGAGGAAGTCATTCGAGACGCCATTGCTTATGAATTGAGTCGAGGTGGCCAAACGTATTTCGTCCATAACCGAGTCGGCAATGTCCAAGAGGTGGCAGGCATGATTCAACGGCTCGTCCCAGATGCACGAATCGGAATTGGACATGGCCAGATGGAAGGCAAAGACCTGGAAGACGTCATGGCGCGATTCATTGATGGAGCCTTCGATGTGTTGGTTGCGACCACCATCATTGAAAGTGGCATCGACATTTCCAACGCCAACACCATCTTGATCAACGAGGCACACAAATTTGGACTGAGTGATCTCCACCAATTGCGCGGCCGAGTTGGACGGTCCAACCGCAAAGCGTTCTGCTACCTCCTGGCGCCGCCACTAAGCGCGTTACCTACTGAATCGCGAAAACGCCTTCAAGCCCTCGAACAATTCTCTGACCTCGGTTCAGGAATGCAAATCGCCATGCGCGATCTCGACATCCGCGGCGCAGGTGACCTTCTCGGTGCGGAACAAAGCGGCTTCATCAATGACCTCGGATTTGACATGTACCAGCGCATCCTCGCCGAGGCTGTGAAGGAATTGAAAGAGGAGAAGTTTCAAGATCTCATGGAAATCGAGCAGGCTGAATCAGGGCAATATGTTGACGAAACAGCGCTCGAAACTGACTTGAGTTTACTCATTCCCGACCACTATGTCAGTGACATTCCCGAAAGAATTTCCCTGTACCGAGAGCTGGATAACCTAAAAAATTCAGAGGAATTGCAGGGCTTCAGAAACAGGCTAGAGGACCGTTTTGGCCCTTTGCTCGAGGAAACGGAAGAGCTTTTAAGGGCCATTCGCTTGCGTTGGGTCGCCCAATTTTTAGGAATGGAAAAATTGGTGTTGAAGAGTGGCAAACTCATCGCTGCTTTTGTGGCTGATGAGGAAAGCGCCTACTTCCAGAGCGCAACATTTGCCCATGTCTTGAATTATTTGAAGAACCATGCCAAAGACGCGAGCATGTACCAACGCAACGGTGGATTGAGGATGAGGATTGAGAATGTGAAAACAATTCGCCAGGCCCTGGCGATCTTTGAGGACATCGCCGGCATGAGTGCAGACGAAGCGGCGGAACTTACCAGCGCCAAATCAAAGCAACTCCCCCAGGCCGTGCCATTGGCAAAGAATTGACTTCCTCATCTATAGAACGGGAAGACAGGCGGTCTCGAACCGCCCCTACACCCACATGAGCGCGCAAAGCCAGATGTGCGCCCAATGCCCACTGTGCGCCCACCACAAGTCGTGCCTCCTCGCGAGACTGAAGGACCACATCTGACGATTCCTGAAGCAACATTGCGTCCTGACCAAACCTTTGAATGCGATAACTCTCGCGTGTCACATCCATTCCCAAAAACCAAGATGCGCCCAACTTTTGGCTTTGCTGAGGGAACACCAACGTCCCCATGGACACAACAGAGCCCGAGAGAACCTCGCCCTTCAGTCCCTTCCAAGACGGGGTCATGTCCCCTGGAGTGCCAATGTGCCTCCCCACGGCGACTTTCCACAACCACTCCGACGATTGAGCGCGCTCCAGCTGCATCACAGCATGTCCACCGAGCGTGCGGGACACGTCAAAACCCAAACCCCAACCCTGTGATACAGGGACATGTGCGAGCGCAGTCGACCCTCCTGCCAAAAGCAAGGTCGACAGCAACAAGCTGATGTTTTTTGAGAGGCCCATGTTAAGCTAATGTAAACAAAACGTTACGTATATGCAACAGCGGGTGTTTACGTGGTTCGATACCAAAAGGTTACGTCGCCCGTGAAAACACATCAAAGTTTCTCGGAAGCGCACAACACTATCTGTCAAACTGCAATTCGACCCCAGCCAGCTTAACACTCCCTACATTCGCGATGCCATGCCTGCGTATGCCCCACATGACCTGCCATTTGACCGAATTGAGGCGTTTTTGGAAGGTCAAGTCATGGTCATTGACAAACCCCTGACGTGGACCTCATTTGACGTGGTCAACAAGTTGCGTTACGCGCTTAGAGGTTTCACAGGAATAAAAAAAATCAAGGTGGGCCACGCAGGCACCCTAGACCCCCTCGCCACAGGGGTCCTTGTCGTGTGTTGCGGGCGAGCAACCAAAACCATCGACAACCTTCAAGCGCAAGCCAAAGTTTACACCGCCACCATTCGTCTCGGCGCCCATACGCCATCATTGGATGCTGAAACAGAGGTCGACCGTTGGGCTGAAAACCCCTCTCGAGTGCAGAGCATCACAGAAAACGACGTTCGCCTTGAAACGGCAAAATTGACGGGAGAGCTTGAGCAACACCCTCCGTTATACAGTGCCAAAAAAGTCGATGGTGTCAGAGCATATCGCGCCGCACGCAAAGGCTCGGAAATCGCGCTGCGCACCTCGTTGATCAAGGTAACCTCATTTGAAGTGATGTCCGCAAGTCATCTCGAAGTCGAGGGGCATCCCGTTTTGGACGTGGATGTAATCATTCATTGCAGCAAGGGGACCTACATCCGATCATTGGGGCGCGACCTCGGCAAAGCGTTGGGAGTTGGCGGAACCTTGACGGCCTTGCGAAGAATCTCCAGTGGAGAATTTCATGTGGACCAATCGTGGCGGGTGGAAGACCTTGTGGCCCGACTGAATCATCCCGATACAAAAGCATGAATTGGCGCGGCCTTCAGCTGCACAAAACTTGACTTGAATGGTGTTTTTGGCTATTTTCGCGCGCCTCTGAAAACCTCCTTTTCAGAACCCAATTCACTCCACCCCACAACCCCTGCATCCATGGCAATGCAACGCATGAAGTTGTCCCAGTTTCGTTATGAAGTACCCGACGAATTGGTGGCACAATATCCCCTCGACAATCGAGACGACAGTCGATTGATGATCGTCAATCGAGAAACGGGCAAATTTGAGCATCGCATGTTCAAAGACGTCGTGGACATCTTTGACGAAGGGGATGTCTTTGTGGCGAACAATACGCGTGTTTTCCCTGCCAAGATGTACGGAAACAAGGAAAAGACTGGAGCCGTGATTGAGGTGTTTTTGCTCCGCGAATTGAACCGTGAAAGCCTGCTGTGGGACGTCTTGGTTGATCCGGCACGAAAAATCCGGATCGGCAACAAATTGTATTTCGGCGAGAATGACGAATTGGTTGCTGAAGTCATCGACAACACCACGTCCCGAGGACGAACCCTGCGCTTCCTCTTCAATGGAACCCATGAGGAGTTCATGCAAACTGTTCACCAACTTGGACATACCCCACTTCCGCGCTACATGACACGTGAAGCGGAACCTGAGGACCGCGAACGTTTCCAAACAATCTACGCGTCCGAAGAAGGTGCGGTCGCGGTGCCCACGGCAGGACTGCACTTCTCAAAAAATCTGTTGAAGCGCCTCGAAATCAAAGGCATCGACATGGCGTTTTTGACACTGCACATCGGTTTGGGAACATTCCGTGAGGTCGAGGTGGAAGACCTCAGCAAGCACAAGGTGGACAGCGAGGAGCTTACAATCAACCAAGAATGTGCACGCATTGTGAATCGAGGCATCGAAAACAAAAAGCGCATTGTGGCTGTTGGAACAACATCTCTCCGCGGACTGGAAACATCTGTAAGCACCACACAGACCTTAAAACCCTATCGAGGGTGGACAAATAAGTTCATCTTTCCCAAGTTTGACTTCCAGATTGCCGATGTCCTCATTACCAACTTTCACACACCGCAAAGCACATTGCTGATGACCACTGCAGCCTTCGCCGGTCACGAATTGACAATGGCGGCGTACCATGAGGCCATCAAAGAGAAGTACCGGTTCTTCGCGTACGGCGATGCCCTCATGGTGATTTAATTTCAACCTAAATTCTAAAACATTCTCAATGAAGTCTCTTTTACTCTCTGTTGCTACGTTGGCCTTGATCACCGCCATGCCCGCTTTTGCCCAAGAGCAAGCCATCGGTGAAAAAGCCCCGATGATTACAGCCCCGATGATGGGCATTGATGGCAACGCAAACACCCTGCTCGATTTGAAGGGCGACAAAGGGCTTTTGGTCATCTTTTCCTGCAACACATGCCCGTTCGTCGTCGGGAATGGCAGCAAAACAGAAGGTTGGGAGGGCCGTTACAACGGCCTTGCGGAACTGGCAGAGTCTCTAGACATTGGTATGGTCTTGGTGAATTCCAATGAAGCCAAGCGAGAAGGAGACGACAGTCTGGCCGCCATGAAAGAGCGTGCCAAGGAAGCCGGCTACACAATGCCTTACGTGGTGGATGAAGGTTCCAAGCTCGCCAATGCCTGTGGTGCAAGGACCACGCCACATGTCTACCTGTACAACAGCAAACTTGAGCTTGCCTACCGTGGTTCTATTGACGACAACGTCAACCGTTCAGAGGAGGTGAAAGAACGCTACTTGCACATGGCCATGCAGCGCATGGCTGAAGGAAAAAAAATCAAGACGACCGAGACCAAAGCCATTGGATGCTCCATCAAGCGCATCCTTCGCAAATGATTTGGCATTTCCCCTCGTTCTGCATCAAACCCCTCTTTCCGAGGGGTTTTTTTTTCGTCAAAGTGGGATGTTCGAATGCTTTTTGCGGGGGATTTTGACCGCCTTGTTTTGAAGCATTTCGAAGGCGACTAACAGCTTCGCGCGCGTCTCACGCGGATAGATCACCTCATCCACATATCCCCTGCTTGCGGCGTTGTAGGGATTGGCGAAAAGCTCTGCGTATTCCGCTTCTTTCTCTGCCAACTTTTTCGCAGGATCTTTCGCTGAAGCGATTTCTTTTCGAAAGACGATTTCAGCTGCCCCCTTGGCACCCATCACCGCAATTTCTGCGGTGGGCCACGCCAAGACGAGATCGGCGCCAATGTGTCTTGAATTCATGACGTCATAGGCCCCGCCGTATGCCTTGCGGGTGATGACCGTGATTCGTGGAACTGTGGCTTCGCTGAACGCATAGAGGAGCTTGGCGCCATTGGTGATGATGCCGTTCCATTCTTGGTCGGTACCAGGCAGAAACCCCGGAACGTCTTCCAGAACAAGAAGGGGAACATTAAACGCATCGCAGGTGCGAACAAAACGAGCCGCTTTGACAGATGCGTCGTTGTCCAAGACCCCCGCAAGAAACGCGGGCTGGTTTGCCACCACGCCAAGGCTGCGGCCCCCGAGACGGCCAAATCCGACAACCATGTTCTCTGCGTAATCAGGTTGAACTTCAAGAAAAGAATCGATGTCGAGAATCTCCGTCAGTGCACTTCGTATGTCGTAGGGCTGCTGTGCACTTTCCGGCACCAGAGTGTCAAGTTTTGGTCGGTTCTCATCACCACCCTCATACGCCATGGTGGCAGGATCTTCTTCGCAATTTTGAGGCAAGAACCCCAGCACCCTCTTGGCGTGCTCGATGACCATGGCTTCGTTGGCTGCTTTGAAGTGGGTGACCCCAGATTTGCTTGCGTGAGTGCTGGCACCACCTAGCTCCTCTGATGTCACCTCTTCGTGTGTCACCGTTTTCACCACATTGGGTCCCGTCACGAACATGTACGAAGTGCCTTCTGTCATAAAAATAAAGTCTGTAAGTGCCGGGGAATACACTGCGCCACCGGCGCAAGGCCCTAGAATGAGGGACAATTGAGGCACCACGCCGCTCGCCTTCACATTGCGATGAAAGATATCCGCGTAACCACCCAAGCTGACTACACCTTCTTGAATTCTGGCGCCGCCACTGTCGTTGAGCCCAATGACTGGTGCTCCATTTTCGAGAGCCATGTCCATCACCTTGCAGATTTTCTGCGCATGCGCCTCAGCGAGCGAACCTCCGAGAACTGTGAAATCCTGAGAAAAGACGTACACAAGGCGACCATTGACTTTGCCGTATCCCGTGACAACTCCATCACCTAAAAATTTCTGTTTTTCCAGTCCAAAATTGGTCGACCTGTGCGTCACCAATTGGCCCATTTCCTGAAACGTGCCAGGATCGAGCAAAAGCTGAAGGCGTTCACGGGCGGTCAATTTGCCTTTTTCATGTTGTGCTTCTATACGCGCCTCTCCGCCCCCTTTCAGGGCTTCTGCACGCATCTCTTCCAAGCGGTCCGTCGTTTGATGCATGACGCGAATCTACGGACGATGCGGCCGCTTATTTGACGTTTTCGCGAACCAAATCCCAGGGATTCAACTTCAACAAATTCAGGGAGAAGCACCAACGGTCTTCAGGTCCCCAAACCTCCTTACCCGCCTCGTAAGTCCAAATCGGAATGGACACTCGAACCGGCCCAAGATCGATGCAACCTGAAGCGACGAGATGCAAACGATCCGAAACTGGCGCTCCAATGCCCCATTCACGGGTGCGAGCCAACGCTCCCCCAGCCTGAACGGAAACGGGCAACCCCAAGGGCAGGCGCGTTTCTGCGCGTAAGGATGTAAAACCGCGCGACGCAACCAAGTTTAGAGGCAATCCACCGCGCTCCATGCCAGCCTGCCGCGACAACCATGACCCCGACGATGTGTCCGCACCGCGGTGGAGCAAGAGCGCATCAACCAAGGGATCAAATGACGCCTGTGACCCGGCAGGTGCAGCACCGAATTGATTCCATCCCTCTACTGCGACAACGCGAGCGTCCACACTCCACTTCTTCTCCCGTTTCATCGAAGGCACAGTCCGCTCGAGATGATACCATGCGTCGAGAACGCGATTCGTCGTGGACGTGGTCGACGGCGGCTCAATCAGATACCCTTCCACAACCCCGTCGTGTTGAACCACAGTGCTCTGAAGTGAAAGTGACTGACGCGCGCCAGGAAGTGATTCCAGACGGTGGTTGACGTTGACTTCGGCACGTCCCGCCATCCGCCGAATCGCAGGAGGCTCAAGGATTCCGATCCGCGAATCGGCAAAACCGTCAATGTGAATGAGTTCCACAGATAAATTGGCGTCAAATGGACTCGTAGGGGAAGCATTGAGGCGGTACATCAAACCCAATGAAGTCCTGGTCAACGGCCCGGGATTCAACTCGGTGTCCGCCACATCAGCCAGCTCAGAGAGGAACTCAGTCGCTCCAAAACGCCGACTTTTCAAAGCCCATCTCAGGTCACCGTGCCGACCTTCAACAGCCAACATTCCCCGCAGATGAAGGCCATCATCAAACCGATCGCGACTTAGCATCGGCGTCCAACGCCAAGTCACATCGCGCCACGGCAATGCAGAATTGTGCAGCGTCGTGCCAATCATGAATCCATCGAAATGATTCCAGCCCAGTGCAGGAACCCAAAACAACTGTGTCCTCTCAGGATCTTCAAGACGCGTGAACATGCGCAATTGAAGTGGCTCAATCCCACCAAAAAGGCCCGAATGCCGCGTATTGTCTTTGCGATTGTAATCCAATGTCACGCGCTCGTAATCAACAACCCAGCGGTCAACTTTGATTGGAGGTCGCGGCACCTCGGCGACCTCACCTGGTGCCATCAGCGGCAAATTGAGAACTGCGACAGTGGAGTCACCAACCAATCCTGAAACGCGAGCAGGGGAACTGAGTTCACCCACATTACGCACCACGACTCCAGGAGAGTTGTCAAACTGCGAAAGTTTGGCGTTGGTGCTTACAAGTTTGAGATTGTTGCGTTTGATGGTTTGGACCCACTCTTCGAAAAACCACGACAAATCCTCTCCAGTTGATTTCTCCATCACCGCCTGTAGATCCTCTGGCGCAGGGTGGCGGAACTTCCAGGTATCGAAGTACATACGCATTGCCGCATCAAACCGCGCCTGACCCAAGTGAGATTGAAGCATCGCAAATGCAGCTGCGGTCTTTTTGTAAATGATTGCGCCATAATTGAGTGACGTCAAGCTGTTGCTGTGACATTGCATGGGTTGGTCGGCACCTAAGCGCGCCAGAAACATGTAGCTCAATTCATCGATCCACTTGTATTGAAATTTTTCCAAGTCGAAGCGTTTGGACAGGTTGTTTTCTCCAAGCAGCAGAGAAATGTCCTTGTCCGTCCCGTATTTGGTTAGGAGATAACGCGTTTCATTGAAGGAGTTTATTCCTTCGTCCATCCAAGCATGTTCACGCTCATTGCTGCCAAGGATTCCATAAAACCAGTTGTGACCTACTTCATGAACAATGACTGTTTCCAAGCCTGAAGGGCTGCCAGATGAGCCAATGACCGTCACGTTGGGATACTCCATCCCACCCCCGGCAGAAATGGTGCCATCAACTGCCGTCACTTGATTGTAGGGGTAGTCCCCGTTCCAAAGTGAATAGTAGTACGTGGCATCGTGGAGGTACTCAGGTGCGTTTTGCCACAGCTCCCCTTCTGCTGGAGTAAACATGGCCCACGTGTTGACCGAGCGGCCGTCGCCTGGCAAAGTCACCTCTCCTTGGAGCACTTTGTATCGCTTGTCGGCGAACCATGCAAAGTCATGAATACGCGACTGACGGAAGTGCAATGTCTTCATAACACTGGACGAAGCAGGGAAGTCATTGGTTGTCTCAATCCACCCTTCACTCGTGACCCAAACTTCAGTCTCCTCGACAAGTTGAGCAA
This sequence comes from Flavobacteriales bacterium UBA1112, assembly GCA_002313415.1. Taxonomy (GTDB): domain Bacteria; phylum Bacteroidota; class Bacteroidia; order Flavobacteriales_D; family Sanyastnellaceae; genus UBA11663. Next base: position 7,324 of record DCBH01000036.1, on the reverse strand, counting down.
GTCTCTTCAACTCCATCTCATTGTCTTCGGAACCCGGCACGTAATCGCCCGTTGCCCCTACGGTGTAATTGCTTGGCAACGTAATTCGAACGTCGTAGCTCCCATATTCGGAGAAAAATTCTCCTTGGCTTAAATATGGCATGGGGTGCCACCCGTCCTCGTCGTATACCGCGGGTTTGGGAAACCATTGGGTGATTTGGTAGGACTCTCCTACGTGGCCCAAACGCGAGATGCTTCCGCTAGGAATGTCAACCCTAAATGGCGTACGAATTTCCACCGATTGACCCTGGGCCAAGGGCTCAGGAAGAATCACTTTGGCGATGTCGATGTGCTCGGGGTGGTATTGCCACACCAAAGGCATGCTTCCGACGGAAAAAGCCAATGAGTCGATGCCACCGAGGTCCCTACTCATCGCATAAAACATGAACATGTCCCCGTCGCGGTAGTGCTGCTTGGCCATCGCTGTTTGGCCATTTCGGTATGCATTTGGCCAAAGGTGCATCCACACAAAATCCAGCGTGTCCGGGCTGTTGTTGTGGTAGGTCAGGCGGATATCGCCATCGAGGCTATGCGTCTGATCGTCAAGTGCCACGCGAATGTCAATGTCCACTTGTTGCTGCCATGTTTGAGCTGAAACTGACAAATACGACAGGGAGCAAAAAAGCAGGCTAAGCCTTAGAAGCAATGACTCAGAAATATTCATATCCGAAAGTTAGGCAGGCGCTTGACGAAGCCTGAGTGCGTCTTGGTAACTTTGAAGTCCCATGCATCGAACGCACACCTGCGGAGAACTCCGCCTAGACCATGCCGGTACCCTTGTCACGCTCAGCGGATGGGTGCAGCGAACCCGCGACCTCGGTGGGATGACGTTTGTGGACCTTCGAGACCGCTACGGCTTGACCCAATTGGCCTTCAACATGGACTCCGATGCGGAGCTTTGCACACAAGCCCGCAAATTGGGACGCGAATTTGTGGTCAAAGTTCAGGGCACAGTGCGTGAGCGTGAATCCAAAAACAACAGAGTGCCCACAGGGGACATTGAAATCGACGTAACCTCACTCGAGGTGCTCAATGCAGCAAAAACACCTCCATTCACCATCGAGTACGAAACGGACGGTGGGGACGACCTGCGCATGCAGTTTCGCTACTTGGACTTGCGTCGCAAGCCCGTCCAAGAAAACTTGTTCCTGCGTCACCGCATCGGAATGGAGACGCGGAAGTATCTAGACAGCGTGGGGTTCATCGACGTCGAGACCCCTTATCTCATCAAGTCCACGCCGGAAGGCGCCCGCGACTTTGTGGTGCCCAGCCGCATGAATCCTGGTCAATTCTATGCTCTGCCGCAGAGCCCCCAAACGTTCAAGCAGCTACTCATGGTCAGCGGGTTTGACCGGTATTATCAAATTGTCAAATGCTTCCGCGACGAAGACCTTCGCGCCGACCGCCAGCCGGAATTCACCCAAATCGACTGCGAGATGGCCTTCGTGGAACAGGAAGACATCCTGAACACGTTCGAAGGCATGGTGCGCCACCTGTTCAAGGTGGTCCTCGACGTCGACGTGGAGGCGTTCCCCCGCATGGACTACGACGAGGCGATGCGTCGCTACGGCAGCGACAAGCCCGACGTGCGCTTCGACATGGAGTTTGTGGACTTGGCCCCCGTGGCGCAAGGCAAGGGCTTTAGCGTGTTCGACTCGGCGGAGTCTGTGCTCGGCATCGTGGCCCCCAGTTGTGCGTCCTACACGCGGAAGCAGCTCGACAAATTGACGGACTGGGTCAAGAGACCCCAAATCGGAGCCAAAGGCCTCGTGTACTGCAAGGTCAACGAAGACGGCACGTTCAAGTCAAGCGTCGACAAGTTCTTCAGCCCCGAGGACCAAGCGGCCTGGGCGTCGCACTCCGGTGCCAAGGCGGGCGACCTAATCTTGATGCTCAGCGGCGACCTCGACAAGGTGCGCAAGCAGCTTTGCGAACTTCGCCTTCACCTCGGCACCGAACTCGACCTTCGCGACCCCGAGGTCTTCAAGCCGCTCTGGGTCGTCGACTTCCCGCTCCTCGAATGGGACGAAGACACCGAGCGCTACCACGCGATGCACCACCCGTTCACGTCGCCCAAGCCCGAGCAGATGCACCTCCTCGAATCGGACCCCGGTGTGGTCAAGGCCAACGCCTACGACATGGTCATCAACGGCGTCGAAATCGGCGGAGGTTCCATCCGAATCCACGACAAAGACATCCAAGCGCGCATGTTTGATCTCCTTGGCTTCACACCAACAGAGGCGCAGGCACAGTTTGGGTTCTTGATGAATGCGTTTCAGTATGGAGCACCTCCACACGGCGGATTGGCTCTTGGATTTGACCGACTCTGCAGTCTTTTTGGTGGAAGCGACAGCATCCGTGATTTCATTGCCTTCCCTAAAAACAACAGTGGCCGCGACGTCATGATTGACGCGCCTTCACCCATTCATGACGAACAATACGACGAACTTTTCCTTCACTCCACAGCTCCAGATGAGAACACTGACGCCTGAGTCGTGTTGACTGACCACAACCTAAAATCCAACGACGATGTATCCACCCGAACTTGTTGCTCCCATGAAAGCCGACCTCACTGAGGTCGGGTTCTCAGAATTGATCACCGAAGCAGATGTTGACGCTGCGCTTGCCAAGGAAGGAACAACCCTTGTGGTCCTGAACAGCGTATGCGGATGTGCAGCCGGCTCCATGCGGCCAGGGGTCAAGCTTGCTGTGAAACACGACAAGTTGCCAACGAACTTGACAACCGCGTTTGCAGGCGTTGATCGTGAAGCCGTCGACCGCGCCCGTAAATTCATGCTGCCCTACCCTCCATCTTCGCCCTGCGTGGCATTGTTCAAAAACGGCCGTCTGGCCGCCATGGTGGAGCGTCACCACATCGAAGGCCGAACCGCCGAGATGATCGCCGATCACCTCAAAATGGCGTTCGACGAATTCTGCTGAGCACGTCTACATGGCACGCGTTCTGACAGGAATCCAAAGCACCGGCACTCCGCATCTGGGAAACATCTTGGGGGCGATTAAGCCGGCCATTGAGTTGGCGAATGAAAGCTCAAACGAGAGCTTCCTCTTCATCGCGGACCTGCACTCGTTGACGCAAATCAAGGACGGCGCCACCCTGCGCGAGAACACCTACGCGGTGGCGGCGACGTGGATGGCGTTTGGACTCGATACGGAGCGGACGGTGTTCTACCGCCAAAGCGACGTGCCCGAGTGCACCGAGCTCGCTTGGTACCTGCAGTGCTACTTCCCGTACTCGCGCATGACCTTGGCGCACAGCTTCAAGGACAAGCAGGACAGACTGGGTGACGTCAATGCGGGATTGTTTGCGTATCCGATGCTCATGGCGGCCGACATTTTGCTTTACGATGCTGAGCTCGTGCCAGTCGGAAAAGACCAAATGCAACACCTTGAAATGACCCGCGACGTCGCAAGCCGTTTCAATCACGCCATGGGTGAAACATTTGTGTTGCCCGAAGCCTTGACACAAGAAAGCACGATGTATGTGCCAGGACTCGATGGTGGCAAAATGTCGAAGTCACAGAACAACATTCTCAACATTTTCGACGACCCCAAAGCTCTGAAGAAGCGCGTGAACAAGGAGATCATTACCGACGCCACACCCCTCGAAAACCCCAAAGATCCCGAGGCCAATGTCACCCACAGCCTGTTCAGTTTGGTCGCCAATGAAATGCAAGCAGAAGAGATGGCCCGTCAACTGAAGGCCGGAGGTTATGGTTGGGGCCACGCCAAGAAAGACCTGATTGACGCCCTCATTGATGGATTTGCCGAGGAGCGATCTCTTTTTCACGAGCTCATGGCCGACAAATCCCAAATCGATGAAGCTCTCGCCAAGGGCGCCGAAAGGGCTCGAACTGTGGCGGCTGATGTGTTGAATCGCGTTCGCGACCGGGCGGGATACTGACGCCTTTTGTTATCCCCTTTTTAATTGTTCGGTGCTGGACTGTCAAGCACTTCGGCCCCATACTTCGTTTGGAACTTCCGGTAGAGCTGACGCTGGCGGTTGTCGAGGTCGATTTCACGTCCCTCAATCCACGCATGAGTCAGACTGTTGGTGCGCATGTCCAAGGCGTCACCTTCGGATAAAAACAGCGTCGCCGTCTTGCCTCGCTCCAACGTGCCGACTTGGTCGTCAATGCCGAGGATTCGAGCCGGATTGCGAGTCACAGCCTGGATGGCTTGCTCTTCGGTAAGCCCATATGCACGCGCCGTGCCGGCATAGAATGGCAGATTCCGTGAGTTCATCTCTGTCATGCGCTTGTCGACCTGGAGAGCCACTGTGAGGCCTTCGTCCATCAACAACTTGGGAAGTTTGAAGGGCAGATCGACGTCGTCGTCAGCAAATCGCGGAAGGCTGTGCACGCTTTGCAGCATCACAGCCACGTCATTTTCACGAAGGAGGTCCGCCACGAGATAGGCATCGTAACCTCCAACAATGGCCATACGTTCGATGCCAAGGTCCCGCTTGAAATGAACCGCCTCAGTGATGGCACGAGCGTCGTTCGTGTGGACGTACAAACACAATGTTCCATCGTAAAGCCCGCGCATGCCCTCAAAACGAACATCAACGACAGAACCTGGACGAGCTGAAGCATAAGCCTGCGCCTCTCCAAAAAACCTCTCAATTTCGTGCTTTTGACGGTCGTACGTTTTTCGTCGCTGCAAATCCACCTTGCCATCGCTTCGATGGCGGTGATGGGTAGCCGGCCAATTTAAATGAATGCCGTCAACCATTTTCATTGCCGCATCCTCCCAATTCCAGCCATCAAAATGCACGACACCACTCGAGCCTGAGACCACCCCGCCCCGAGGTGTGATTTGCCCCATCATCACGCCGTTTGTCCTCACTGTAGGCGGAATTTCGCTGTCGGTATTGAAGGCAATCACCGACCGAACATTAGGACGAAACGTACCCACTTCGTATTGGTCCTGCGTCGCCCTAACTGCGCCAATTTCTTGGAGACCAAGAGTTGTATTGGTCACGATGAACCCCGGGTAGAGGTGTTGACCCGTCGCGTCGACGATGTCGTCGTACTTCTGTTGGTTGACTTGAAACCTGCGTCCTACGTAATCAATTTCCCCATCACGAAAACCGACGGCGCAATCTTCGAGGACATCACCCGTACCCAAGTGGGCAGTGGCGCCGACAATAAGAATGGAACGAGACTGCTCTGGACCTGGCGTGGGCTGCGCCCATGTGCTCAGGGGTGCGACGCTCAACAACAAGGCCGCACATGTCGAATTAAGAATGTGCTTAGCGGTTTTCATCGGTCAGAGTGTCACAGTGGTAATGAGATTGGATGCGCTCCGAAGGGCTTTTTAAGCTTCCGGCTCCTGAGGATTTTTCGGCATTGTACATTTTGTTGGTGAGTCGCGCGCGCTCCCTGCGCATGGCCTCTCGCAGTTCAAGATCCCGGTCGACATCAAAGCAGCGGACTCCCTCGACGAATGTTTGCTCCGCCTTGGCGTTGATGCTTAAGGGATGGTCAGACCAAACCACGACATCAGCGTCTTTGCCGGACTTCAAAGAACCCGTTTTATGGTCGATGTGAAGGAGTTTGGCCGGATTGAGGGTGACAAACTTCAGCGCCTCAACTTCTGGCACACGACCATACTTGTAGGCTTTGGCTGCTTCCTGATTGAGTCGCCGTGCCATCTCCGCATCGTCCGAATTGAACGCAGTAATGACGCCTTGGTTGTGGAGCACCGCCCCGTTGTAGGGAATGGCGTCCTTCACCTCGTATTTGTAGGCCCACCAGTCGCTAAAGCTGGAGCCGCCTGCTCCATGCTCAACCATCTTGTCAGCAACCTTATATCCCTCGAGAATGTGAGTGAAGGTATTCAGGCGAAAACCGAGCGAATCCGCCACGTGCATCAGCATGTTGATTTCGTCCTGGCGATAACTGTGACACGTCACAAAGCGCTCCTCATTGAGGATTTGAAGGAGCGTTTCCAATTCCAAATCAACACGTGGAGCCACCGGCCCACGCCCTTCTCGGATATCCTTTCTTTTGGTGCTGCGCAATTTGGCGCGGTACTCAAGTTGAGATTGACCGTATTCGCGAGCTCTGATAAAATGGTCGTAGTAGACTTGTTCCACCCCCATGCGCGTTTGAGGGAAACGAGACCGGTATCCGTCGCCCCAATTGCTTTGTTTGACATTCTCCCCTAAGGCAAACTTGATGAAGGGTACCGCCTCATCATACAGCAATTCACGAGGCTCCGCGCCCCAACGGAATTTGATGATGGCACTTTGGCCTCCAATCGGGTTGGCAGATCCGTGCAAGATTTGAGCGCACGTCACACCGCCCGACAACTGACGGTACATGTTGACGTCTTCGCTGTTCAAGGCGTGACCAATCCAAACCTCTGCACTGCTCGCCTGAGTCCCCTCATTCACGCCGCGGTCCACAGCAATGTGTGTGTGTTCATCGATCACACCAGGAGTCACATGCTTGCCCCGTCCGTCGATCTCCATCGGTATCACCCCGTTTGGCAACAACTCAGATGGGATAAGGTCAGTTCCGATGGCGACAAGCACACCATCATGAAAAAGCACGTCTGCACGTTCTAGGACCCCGGCCGCTTCACATGTCCACACCGTGGCGTCCCGAATCCAAACAGTTTCGGCCGACAGCCGATTCGGCATTCCGTAGGCGGTAAAGGGATAAACTACACCAGACAAGTCAAAA
>DCBH01000036.1:0-190 GCA_002313415.1 Flavobacteriales bacterium UBA1112 | reverse complement strand
ATTTGAGGTCTACAATCTCCTCGGTTGCCGCTTCCGTGCTGTCCGCATTTCGGATGGCAGACCAATCCGCCCATTCTCCTGATGCATTCTGACCGGAGCCTTCCCAAATTCTGCTCTCCATCCAAACGTTGCCTGTCAGACGAATCGCACCGTCTTCCGTGACCAATCGAAGCACCACAGTGCGGTTTTC
>DCBH01000017.1:3411-14889 GCA_002313415.1 Flavobacteriales bacterium UBA1112 | reverse complement strand
TTCGAGGATGCCAGGGACAAAGTCAAGACGCTCACCTATGGTGAATGACGATTTGATCCAAACTTTAATGAGCTGGTCAATGACTAGGACGGGCATGAGAGCCCTCAATACCAGCTGACGAAGAGACGGTGTCACTGACGCTGCTTCGCTTCAATGGAAAGCGTGGCATGCGGCACCAAGCGCAAACGCTCTTTTGGGATGAGCTTGTTGGTCACACGACATATCCCATATGTCTTGTTTTTGATGCGCAACAAAGCATTTTCCAAGCTCTGGATGAATTTCTGTTGGCGGGCAGCCAATTGAGCCGTTTCCTCCCGACTCATGGTTTCAGATCCATCTTCCATCATTTTAAACGTGGGAGCCGTATCCTCTGTACTGTTGTCATCCTGATGAGACAAAGAGCGTTGAAGTTGATCGAAGTCTTCGCGCGCGCTGGCGAGTTTCTCATGAATGAGATCCTCGAATTCTTTGAGGTCTTTGTCAGAGTATCGCGTTTCAGCCATGTGATTTCGTCAAGTGTGCTTCAAATCAGCGTTTTTCTACCTGCGCCCAAACCGAAGCACCGTCTTCGAGCTGCAAGTGTTCACCGGCCTTGGCATTCATCCACGTAATCTCGGTCGCCAGCGTTTCCGTCCGAATATAGTCCAAATTGGCCTCGAGTGCACGACGAATATGCTCCGCTGCATTCAAAGTGAGACAAATGCGGTCTGAAATGTCGAGCCCTCCGTCTTTGCGAAGATTTTGGACTCGATTGACCAACTCTCTGGCCAAGCCCTCCGCAATCAAAGCATCGTCAAGAGTCACATCAAGGGCTACGGTCAGCCCTCCTTCACTGGATACGAGCCACCCTGGGATGTCCTCTGTTTGAATGGTCACATGGGCCTCAGTCAATTCAATGGGCCCTTGTCCGTCACCCGGATCCAACGCCAGCACACCTTCGCGCTCGAGCTTCACCACATCCTCAGAGCTCATCGCACCAATTGCTGCTGCCACCGCCTTCATTCGCGGACCCATCGTGCGACCCAGCGCTTTAAAATCGGCCTTTGCCTTTTTGACAAATGTGCTGTTGTCTCTCAAGATTTCCACCTCTTTGACGTTGACCTCACTGCAGATGAGAGATGATATCAATTCCAAATGAACTTCAGTAGTCTCATCAAGCGCCGGTACCATAATGCGACGCAAAGGTTGGCGAACGCGAATCTTTTCCCGTTTTCTGAGGCTCAGCACTTGCGACGAAAGCTTGCGTGCCAGAGTCATCCTCGCTTCCAAGGCTTCGTCGCATTGACTGCTGTCAGACGCGGGAAACAAAGTCAAATGCACCGATTCCTCGCTGCCCGTGACGTCTCGAAACAGCCTGTCCATGTAAAACGGGGCAATCGGTGAGCCGAGGACAGACACCACTCGCAGACACGTGGTCAGGGTTTGGTAAGCACTGTGCTTGTCCACATTCATCTCCCCTTTCCAAAACCTTCGGCGACTCAGACGTACGTGCCAGTTGCTCAACTCGTCGACCACAAATTCCTGAATGGCGCGGCCTGCACGTGTTGGCTCGAGTGACTCATATGCCGCATCAACCTCCTCAATGAGTCCTTGAAGGCGGCTCAAAATCCAACGGTCAATTTCGGGACGATCGAGATAAGGCACTTCCGATTCATCGCCTTGATAACCGTCCGCACCAGCATAAAGAGCCAAAAAGTTATACGTGTTATGAAGTGTCCCAAAAAACTTTCGTTGCACCTCCCCTATGCCAGCCACATCAAACTTGAGGTTGTCCCAAGGCTGAGCATTTGTAATCATGTACCACCGGGTTGCATCTGGTCCATACGTGGCCAGCGTCTCAAAGGGATTGACCGCATTGCCCAAACGCTTCGACATTTTTTGACCGTTTTTGTCCAAAACCAATCCGTTCGACACCACGCGCTTGTAAGCCACTTGATCAAACACCATTGTGGCAATTGCATGCAGGGTGTAAAACCATCCTCGGGTTTGATCTACCCCCTCGGCAATGAAATCAGCAGGGTAGGCCATGCCCGAATCCACCTTTTCCCTGTTCTCAAAAGGGTAATGCCACTGAGCATAAGGCATGCTCCCACTGTCAAACCACACATCAATCAGGTCTGTCTCACGTCGCATGGGTTGCCCATTGTCCGAGACCAAAACCACTTCATCTACAATGTGCTTGTGAAGATCCACCGAATCGTAGTTGTCCTCTGACATGTCACCACAAGTAAAATCTCCAAAGGGATTGATGTCCATCAATCCTGCCTCCACCGCATCTTCGCACGCCAACTTCAATTCTTCAATGGACCCAATGCATCGTTCCTCAGTACCATCTTCCGTTCGCCATATGGGCAGAGGTATGCCCCAAAATCGGGAACGACTCAGGTTCCAATCGTTGACGTTTTCAAGCCACTTCCCAAAACGACCGGTCCCGGTGCTTTCAGGCTTCCAAGTGATTGTTTTGTTCAACGCCATCATGCGTTCCTTCGCTTCTGTAGCACGAATGAACCATGAGTCTAAAGGGTAGTACAAAATGGGCTTGTCCGTGCGCCAGCAATGAGGATAGCTGTGTTCGTATTTCTCAACTTTGAATGCCTGACCGCGTTCCTTCAGCAGGATGGCAATTTCCACATCGACAGACTTGTCGTCTTCACTTGATTCCGTGTCAAATTCAGACTTGACATGACGCCCCGCAAAGGGTCCCACCCGAAAACGCCCTTGAAGGTCGACCAAGGGCACGCCATGGCCATTTCCCTCGTCAATGAGCATGGCAGGAACTCCAGCATCTTTCGCGACTTGAGCATCGTCCGCACCAAACGTTGGCGACGTATGTACAATCCCAGTGCCATCTTCCGTGGTCACAAAATCTCCAGGAATCACCTGAAACGCCGCCTCTCCGTTTTCAATCGGGACAGCCCAATCGAACAAGGCCTCGTAACGCATACCCACCAAGTCACGGCCTGAGAAAGTGGCAACCACTTCATGAGCAGGGGCTTTCTTGTCACCAAATTGTTTCCCCAACAAAGCCTCGGCGAGGATCACATAGCCAGGAGCTTCAGTGTAACGGTTGGTCGTTTTGACCAAGGCATAGGTAATCTCCATTCCAACAGTCAGAGCGGTGTTGGAAGGCAGGGTCCACGGCGTGGTTGTCCATGCCAAAAAATCAATGGGCAGGGCGTCGCCAGACAAGTGAAGCTTGGCCATGAGCTCAGAACGAGATTCGGCTGTGGCACGAAACTGGGCCACAATCGTGGTGTCTTTGACATCGCGATACGTTCCTGGCTGGTTCAATTCATGCGAACTGAGTCCCGTCCCGGCCATGGGACTGTATGGCTGAATGGTGTAGCCCTTGTACAACAGCCCCTTTTTGTGCAATTGAGATAACAGCCACCACACCGATTCCATGTATTTGGTGCGGTAGGTGACATAGGGAGATTCCATGTCCACCCAATACCCCATTTGGCGCGTGAGATCGTTCCACTCAGCGGTGTAGCGCATCACTGTCTTTCGACAGGCATCATTGTACTCTTCTACAGTTAAGGTCGTACCGATGTCCTCCTTGGTGATTCCAAGCTCCTTTTCCACGCCCAATTCCACAGGTAAACCGTGAGTGTCCCATCCCGCTTTGCGTTCAACGCGATAACCCTTCAAGGTTTGAAAACGGCAAAAAATGTCTTTGATGGCCCTGGCCATTACGTGATGAATGCCGGGTTTGCCATTGGCCGACGGGGGACCCTCAAAAAAAACGTAAGGCTGATCCGCAGGCCTGCTGTCAATGCTTTTTTGGAAAGTGTTTTCGCGGTCCCACACCTTCAGCCATTCCTGGGCAAGTGCAGAAAGGTCCAAAGGGCCACGTTCCGAAAATTTCAACGCCATGGGTGCTTGAAAAATGTCATTGCGGTCAATCTCATCGCAGCCCACTTACAAACACGCGGGCTCTTTCGCGAAGATAACCTCCATGGCTTGCATCATCACACCATGGCAACAGGATGTCTTCCTAGACGCGGCTAAGCTTGAGCATGTTCGTCATGCCCGCATCTGCAATGGGCATGGAAGCGAGGTGAATGACAAAATCTCCCTCTCGCACGCGTCCCGCTTTGTAGAGGATATACTTGATGTCGGCAATGGTGTGGTCTGTACTCACCATTTTGGTGTACGGCAAGGCGTACACACCCCAAACAAGGCTCATTTGGCAAAGTACGCGACGGTTGGCCGTGAACATGTAGATGGTCGACTTGGGGCGTTGGCTACTCACCTGTATGGCCGTGTAACCAGAAAAGGTCATGGTCACAATCGCCGCGGCGTTGGTCCTCCGGGCCAAACGACACGCATTGTAGCATACGCTGTCTGAGATGAATCGATCGTCGTCCGGAGAAAGAGGCGGCCGCTCCGGATATTCCATATCACCCTTGGATTCGATGTTTTCGATGACCTGACGCATGGCACGAATTGCACTGATAGGGTGCTTACCTACGCTTGTTTCACCACTCAGCATGACTGCGTCTGCTCCGTCCAAGACAGCATTGGCCACATCATTGACTTCCGCACGTGTGGGGGATGCAGATTCAATCATGCTTTCAAGCATTTGGGTCGCTACAATCACGGGCTTGCCCATTTCCATGCACTTGCGGACGATTTTCTTTTGCAGAAGGGGAACCTCTTGCATCGGTATTTCAACTCCGAGATCTCCACGTGCCACCATCACCGCATCTGTGGCTTCCAAAATTGCTTCAAGGTCTTCGATCGCCTCAGGCTTTTCAATTTTGGCGACAACCCTCGCGTGCTTTCCCGCCTTTTTGATTTCATCCTTCAACGCAATGACGTCGGATGCCCTACGCACAAAGGACAAGCCAATCCAATCCACCTCTTTTTCCAGGGCGAAAGCCAAATCCTCTGCGTCTTTGGGGGTGATGCATGGCAAAGAAACCTTTGTCTCGGGAAGGTTGAGGCCTTTTCTCGGACGCAAGGGCCCTCCGTGAATGACTTCGCATGTCACCTCATCTTTCTCATTGGTCTGTTGGACGCAAAGGGCAAGCTTGCCGTCGTCGAGAAGAACCCGTTCTCCAACTTTGACATCTGAAGCAAACGATTCATAGTCTGTAAAAACAACTCCATCCTTGCCCTCTCCACTTCCAACTTTCACGGTCAAAGTTTCCCCTTCAATCAAATCCATTTGACCCCCAGCAATTTCGCCTACTCGCAATTTGGGCCCCTGCAAATCCGCCATCACAGCTGTGTAGGTGCCCAATTCAGCATCCAGACGACGAACTGCGTCGATGGTGTCACCGTGAACCTGGTGGTCGCTGTGAGAGAAGTTGATTCGGGCAACATTGAGCCCCTCCAAAATCAGCTGCGTCAATACCTCTTCGGAGGATGATGCAGGACCAAGTGTGGCCACGATTTTGGTGCTTTTGGTAACCGGTTGATGTTGCGTCATAAGGTGCGGCGCGTAAGGGTGTGGAGGGCGTTTCCTTCCTTCTGCAAAAACCGACGGAGAAGCCGCATTTGCAAAAATTTAGGCGTGAAATGCGTTGTGAAAGGACTAATCAAAGATGGTGAGTGGTTCCATGGCACCACATTCTTCAGGATCCAGCGCGGTTACAAAAGCCACTTCAGGCAGTGTCCGTAACCTGGCAATGACCTCATGAGCGGCGAGCTCATGGTGGTTGACCATGACAAGAAAATCGAGGCCAGACGCTCCAGCCGCCAACATGCCTTCAGGGAGGCGATTCAATACCAGTGTGACTGAAATTCCCCCCTCTTCATCAACATATCTCATGGACGGATGCACGGTATCTTCTTTCTTGCCTTGACTGACAACCACGTCCTGATCACATGTAAGCTCCCATCCAAAGGCACGATTCATGGACCACGCGAGCCGGTGACATCCTGCGCCCGAACTTACTCCCAACAATTCGTAGTCCGGCGTGTATTCCCATTCGAGCGTGTGAAGCGTGGGGTTCATACAGATTCGTTGTGCGCGTGGCTATCACGGCCATCATTTTGGCCGCGAATTGCATTTTTGGAGGACGATTCACCCTTGGACCGAGAAGGACGGCGGCGACGCGAACGGTTCGGTTTTTCAATTTTAGACTCTTTCGTCGAGCGAGCCTTGAGGTTTCCTCCTGACGAAACTCTGCGATCAAACACCTTTCTCCATGCCCGGCGTGCCGCTTCGTGCTCCGCCAATTTTTTGGAACGCCCAATGCCGGTACCGTAAACATCTCCATTGACCTTCGCTGCAATTTCGTAACGCTCCTCCCCTGCAGTATCGTCATCTTTCAACACCTCAAAGACGAGCTTCTTCTTCCGTTTGGTTGCCCATTGGTGCAGTTGACTTTTAAAATCATGTGTCTCATTCACTTGCTCATCTAATCCGTAGTGCTTGAGCATGAGCAACACTGCCCGCTGCGTTTTTTTGAAGCCATGATCGAGGTACATGGCTCCAATCAGGGCCTCTAGCGCGTTCCCAACCATGGAATCGTGGATGTCTTCCCTGCGCATTTTGGCCTGAATCAAGTGGTTCAAACCCATGTTCTTCCCGAGCAGATTCAAATTTTTTCGATTCACAATCCGACTCTTTCGCTTGGTCAATTCTCCTTCTTGCGCTTCAGGAAATGTTCGATAGAGGTAATTCGCCATGGTCATGTCCAACACGACATCTCCCAAAAATTCAAGGCGTTCGTTGCTTTTCAAACCAGTTTTGTCACCGTCGAGCATTGAGGAATGTGTCAACGCCTCATCATATGCACTGCGCTGACCTATTCGGAGACCAAACTCCCGTCGAACAAGGGTACGAACATCCACATCCGGGCCCTGTTGAGTGGCCCGATTCAATCGTTGCCAAAACCGAATCATGAAAGGGCTTTAAACACCACGGAAGCGTTGTGTCCTCCGAAGCCAAAGGTGTTGCTCAATGCGGCGCGAACTTCACGCTTTTCAGCTTGATTCAGTGTGAAATTCAGCTTGTTGTCAAGCGCCTCGTCCTGGTGTTCGTGATTGATGGTTGGAGGTACGATTTGGTCCACAATGGCCATGATGCAGGCCATCGCTTCTACCGCACCTGCCGCACCCAGCAAATGACCTGTCATGCTCTTCGTCGAACTGATGTTGAGGTCGTATGCTGCATCTCCAAACACCTGTTGGATGGCCTTGACCTCCGCCACATCTCCGAGAGGTGTTGATGTTCCATGAACATTGACGTAATCAATGTCTTCCGGGGTCAAATCTGCGTCATCCAGAGCATTCTTCATCACGTTACGTGCGCCATAACCTTCTGGATGTGGTGCGGTGATGTGATGTGCATCTGCTGTCATGCCACCACCCACCATTTCGCAGTAAATCTTGGCGCCGCGAGCCTTGGCGTGCTCTAACTCTTCGAGGATGATGCCTCCTCCACCCTCACCGAGCACAAAACCATCTCTTGTGGCGTCAAAAGGACGCGAAGCTCGGGCTGGGTCATCATTTCTAGTAGACAGTGCCTTCAAGGCACTGAAACCGCCAATCCCTCCTTCTGTCACTGCAGCTTCAGATCCCCCGGTGACCACAACATCCGCTTTGCCCAAACGTATGGTGTTGAAGGCATCGATGAGGGCATGCGTAGAGCTTGCGCAAGCCGAAACAGTTGCGTAATTGGGCCCCCGTAAATTGTTTCTGATGCTAATGTGTCCCGGCGCGATGTCGGTAATGAGCATTGGAATGAAGAAGGGAGAAAATCTCGGGGTACCGTCTCCTGTATAGAAGTTTTTTGCCTCGTGCATGAAGGTTTGGAACCCCCCAATCCCAGATCCCCATATCACCCCTGCCCTGTCGGGGTCGAGGTTCCCACGTTCCACAGAGAGCCCGGCGTCTTCGAGTGCCATCTCCGCTGTAACAACGGCATACTGGGTGAACAAGTCCATCTTCCGTGAATCCTTTCTGTGGATCCGGTCGGAGGGGTCAAAATCCTTGACTTCACACGCAAATTGGGTCTTGAATTTGCTGGCATCAAAACGGGTGATGGGCGCGGCTCCACTCACGCCTTGAATCGCATTGGACCAAAACGTTTGAACATCATTGCCCAGGGGCGTAAGCGCCCCCAATCCCGTAACAGCTACACGACGAAGTTCCACGACCTCAAAAACTAAATGGGTTCAGCGAGCGCCAACTACCAAATCAGGTGTTCTGCGAAATGTAATCGACCGCTTGACCCACGGTGCTGATTTTCTCAGCTTGGTCGTCAGGAATGGCAATGTTGAATTCCTTTTCAAATTCCATGATGAGTTCCACGGTGTCGAGGGAATCAGCTCCCAAATCATTCGTGAACGAGGCCTCAGTACTCACCTCTCCGGCGTCAACGCCGAGTTTGTCCACGATGATCGCGGTCACTTTTTCTTGGATATCAGACATGATATGTAGGTTGTATTCAATTGAATTCGGGCGCAAAATAACAGTATGCTTAGAGCGCCTCGCGTTCTTGTTTGAAACTTTTAAACGTTTTTACAAGGAAAACGGAGCAAAGCAGCCGTTTTGTCGTTGATGAAAAAACTCCGTTCATCGATGCCCGTTGTGCTGTCACAACTTCAAAAAAACCCTGGCAAGCCAACTGAATTTAAGACCTGGTTTTGCGAAGCTCGCGCATGATTTTGGATGCATAGATGAACTCGCTGAGTGCCTCATTCTTTGCAGTCACCAACTCGGACGTTTCACCATTCCAGGCAATTCGACCCTCATGCACAAAGTGAATGAAATCAGAGGCTTCCATCACGCTATTCATGTCGTGAGATACCACCACGGTCGTCATGTTGAATTCGCAAGTCAAGTCGACAATCAATTTGTCAATGACAATGGCTGTTTGAGGATCTAAACCCGAATTGGGTTCGTCACAAAAAAGGTACTTTGGATTCATCGAAATGGCACGGGCTATGCCAACTCGCTTTTGCATGCCGCCACTCAACTCCGAAGGGAACTTGTCGGTGGCGTGATTCAACTCGACGCGCTCGAGACAAAATGCAGCCCTTTCGCGCATTTGTGATTCAGTCAAGTCGCTGAACATGCGCAGCGGAAACAGCACATTTTCGCCCACTGTCATGCTGTCAAAAAGTGCGCTGCCTTGAAAAAGCATCCCTATTTCCTGGCGCACAGCTTTGCGACCACGGCGATCCATGTTGGTAAAATTGCGCCCGTCGAAGGTGACGTGACCCTCATCTGGCTCCAACAAGCCTACCGTGCATTTGGTCATCACGCTCTTCCCAGAACCACTCCGGCCGATGATGAAGTTGACTTTTCCCGGGTGAAATTGTGCAGAAACATCTTGCAACACGGTTTGTGCTCCAAAAGACTTCGACACTTGGTGAATCTCAATCATGACAGCTTGAGTTATCCAAGAAGCATTTGAGTCAACAACAAATTGGCCACCATCACAATCACCACGGCGTACACTACGGCCTTGGTGCTGCTTCGTCCCACCTCAAGAGCACCGCCCGAAGTGAAATACCCATGGTATGCACTCACTGAACTGATGATTAAGGCAAACACACATGTTTTGAGTAGCGCATAGGTCACATCAAACGAATTGAAATCGATTTGCATTCCATATTTGAAATCTGCGGCGGAGCTCACTCCCGTGGATACCCCGACCCACAATCCCGCACCAATGCCCAGGACCATGCTAATGATGACCAGGAATGGAATGCAAGTAAGTGAGGCTATCACCTTGGGCAACACCAGATGTCCCGCACTGTTTACGCCCATAATTTCTAGGGCATCAATTTGTTCCGTGACGCGCATCGTCCCGAGCTGAGAGGCGATGTTGGACCCCACTTTTCCAGCCAAAATCACGGGAATAAGCGTGGGGCTAAATTCCAAAATCATGGTCTGACGTACGGTGAAGCCAATGGTGTACACGGGAATCCAACCGCCGATTTGGTGAGCCGTTTGAATGCAAATGACCGCGCCCATGAAAACACTCAACAAAGCCACAATGCCCAGGCTTTGCAACCCAATGGCGTTCATTTCCTCCACCAAAAGCTTGCGGAACACTGAGCCTTGCTCCGGAAGGCGCATCACGCTTTTCATGAACGAGGCATAGCGACCAATGTGGAAGAACAAACTCATGGGACGAAGGTACAAGCTAACTTCACGGCCATGAACCAAAAAGGAATTGGGCCTATTGTGATATTGATGGCTGTGGGCCTGACATTGGCTGTGTCAAGTTGCAAAACGACCAAAGCCTCCAAAGGCAGATGCCCTACCTGCCCCGAGTGGTCAGTCCCTTCACAACCTCCAAGCTAACCCAATGGCCCACGAAGCACATACGTACGCCGTCATCATGGCGGGAGGCATCGGATCTCGATTTTGGCCTATGTCACGAAGCGAAAACCCCAAGCAGTTTTTGGACATCTTGGGGACAGGGCGATCCTTGATTCGCATGACATTTGACCGTCTGGAAAAACTTGTTCCCGCCGAAAACATTTTGGTGGTCACCAATGCGCGCTATCGCAGTCAAGTGACATCTCATTTGCCCGAGATGCCTGAAGACAACATCTTGTGCGAGCCCTTCATGCGCAACACAGCACCGTGCATTGCTTACGCCAACGCCGTCATTGCATCTCGAGACCCTCTGGCCTCAGTCGTGGTGGCCCCTTCAGACCATCTGATTTTAGATGAGTCAGGGTTTATCGATGTGTGTCGCGTCGCACTTGATACCACCCGCAACACCTCCAGTCTGGTGACTTTAGGAATTCAACCAACGCGTCCCGATACAGGCTACGGCTACATCCAATATGAAGAGCCTAAAGACGAGCAAAGGCCCGAGATTCGACCAGTAAAGACGTTCACGGAAAAACCGGACTTGGCCACGGCTGAGACATTTCTTGCCTCCGAAGAGTTTTGTTGGAACAGTGGGATTTTCATTTGGTCTTTAAGCAACATCCAAGCTGCCTTCGAAGCACATCTGCCCGACATGCTTGCCGAGTTCACAGAGGCTGATTTAACCCAAGCCACAGAGCTCAGCGCGGTGTATGGCAATTGTGAGAACATCAGCATTGATTACGGCATCATGGAAAAAGCCTCTCAAGTGCAGGTCGTCCTCTGTGACATCGGGTGGAGCGATTTGGGGACCTGGGGCAGTCTCAAAAACAAACTGGACAAAGACGACAGTGGCAACGCCTCAGCGCACGTCAGGTTGCGTGCCGTAGAATCCAGAGAAAATCTCGTGATGGGGACACCTCAGACCATTGAGGGGACACAGAAACTGGTCGCCCTGAAGGGCCTCGAAGGTTTTATTGTGGTGGACACTCCTCATGCTTTGATGATCTGCCCAGCCTCCGATGAACAATGGATCAAGGATTTCGTGGGAGATCTCAAGCGAAACGATGGCGAGCCGTTGGTGTAACCAACTGACAACACTTCGTCCGAAAGCGTTCCATCAGTGCCGACCAACCATGTTGGCTGGGATAACCCAAGCATCGTATTCCTCCTCTGTCAGGTATCCAGTCG
>DCBH01000017.1:0-3022 GCA_002313415.1 Flavobacteriales bacterium UBA1112 | reverse complement strand
GCTTTGTAGTAACCAATCTTGGTGTTGAGAGCTGTGACGAGCATCAAGCTGTTCTCGACCAATTCAGAAATGCGTTCCGTATTGGCTTCAATGCCATCCACGCAGTGCTCTGCAAAAGACTTGCTCGCGTCACCAAGAAGCCGTGCCGACTCGAGAATGTTTCTAGCCATCATCGGCTTAAATACGTTGAGTTCATAATGTCCCTGCGTGCCGCCTACAGCGACGGCTACGTCGTTGCCCAAAACCTGCGCGCAGACCATCGTCACAGCCTCGCACTGTGTCGGATTGACCTTGCCTGGCATGATGCTGGACCCCGGCTCGTTCGCTGGAAGGAGCAATTCACCAATCCCAGAGCGCGGACCAGATCCCATCATGCGGATGTCGTTCGCAATTTTGTTCAAGGAGACAGCCATTTGCTTGAGCGCTCCATGGCTTTCCACAATGGCATCGTGGGCCGCAAGTGCCTCAAATTTGTTGTCTGCAGTCACGAAAGGGTGACCCGTAGAATCAGCGATGTGCTTAGCCACGAGGACGTCATAACCTTCAGGGGTATTGATTCCAGTACCAACGGCCGTTCCCCCCAAAGCGAGTTGCTGCAGGTGTGGAAGCGTATTGCGAAGTGCCTTCAAACCAAATTCCAATTGGGCGACGTATCCTCCAAATTCTTGACCCAAAGTCAGCGGGGTTGCATCCATCAAATGGGTTCGGCCAATCTTAACAAGGTCAGCAAAGGCTTTGGCTTTCGTGTCCAAAGAGTCGCGCAGGCGCTCAATTCCAGGAATGGTCTTCTCTACAATCGCTGTATAGGCCGCAATGTGCATGGCCGTTGGAAACGTGTCGTTGGAACTTTGACTCTTGTTGACGTCGTCGTTGGGGTGCACAGCTCGATCTCCCTCGACAAGCGTACCTCCTGCAAGAACATGGGCACGGTTGGCCACAACTTCATTGACGTTCATGTTGCTTTGGGTGCCGGACCCTGTCTGCCAAATTACCAGCGGAAACTGGTCGTCCAGTTTCCCTGCCAACACTTCTTCACAGGCAGAAACAATGAGGTCTTTCTTGCCCGCATCCAAGACACCGAGTTCCGCATTGGTCATGGCCGCGGCTCGTTTCAAGTGCGCAAATGCCTTGACAATCTCCATGGGCATGGAACCGATTGGGCCAATCTTAAAATTGTTGCGTGAGCGCTCGGTTTGTGCACCCCAATATTTGTCCGCTGGCACATGGACTTCGCCCAGCGTGTCTTTTTCAATTCGAGTCGACATGGGATTTGATTTTCAATGAATGGTGCTTTGATTGAGATGCGTGTAAGAGGTCTGTTTGTGAATGAGGCTAGCCATCACTCGAAATCTGTGACGTCGGAACCTGCGCCTGCGCCCATCAGGAAGGCTTTCAAAAAGCCATCAATGTCTCCATTCATGACTGCATCGACATTTGAGGTTTCGTGACCAGTGCGAACATCCTTGACCATTTTATATGGTTGCATGACGTATGAACGAATTTGAGAACCCCACTCAATTTTCTTTTTGCCTGCCTCAATTTCAGCGCGTGCTTCGTTGCGTCGTGCAATCTCCATTTCATAGAGCTGTGACTTCAAGAGTTGCATCGCCTTTTCCTTGTTGCCCAATTGAGAGCGTGTCTCCGTATTGTCGATGATGATTCCAGTTGGAGCGTGACGCAGACGCACTCCGGTTTCAACCTTGTTGACGTTTTGTCCACCCGCTCCGCCTGAACGAAACGTCTCCCACGTGATGTCTGAGGGGTTGACATGAATTTCTATGGTGTCATCAACCAAAGGGTATACGTATACGCTTACAAAGCTGGTGTGTCGACGAGCGTTGCTGTCAAATGGGCTGATGCGAACCAGTCGATGAACACCATTTTCACCCTTCAACATCCCAAAAGCAAAGTCCCCGTCAAACTCCATGGTTACCTGCTTGATGCCGGCCACTTCGCCGTCTTGAAAGTCCAGTTCCTTGATTTTGTAACCATTTTTGTCTCCCCACATTCGATACATGCGCATCAGCATCGATGCCCAATCGCAGCTCTCGGTGCCTCCTGCCCCCGACGTGATTTGCATCACGGCGTTGAGACCATCCTCCTCTGCACTCAGCATGTTTTTAAACTCGAGTTCCTCCACCGCGGTCGAAGCCGATTGGAAAGCCTTGTCCACCTCGGACTCCTGTTCTTCTCCAGCCTTCATGAATTCATATAGCACAGACAAATCTTCCACGGCAGAGGCGCAATCGTCATAGGCCTTCACCCAGCTTTTTTTGGTTCGCATGCGCTTCATGACCTTCTCCGCCGATTTGGGGTCATTCCAGAACTCCGGGTCCTGAGTCAGCTTTTCATCCTCTGCGATTTCCATGCGTTTTTGTTCTACCCCCAGGTAGCCCCTCAATTCTTCAACGCGCTTGCTCAAAGCGTTGATTTGGTCGACCGTCAACATGGGACAAAAGTAGGCGCCGCGGCCCGTCTACCGAAGCTCTTTTTCACGAATCGCCGCCCCGGTTTTCCCCAGTGTCAAGGTCTACTTTGGCCAAATCGTCAAGTGCAGTCCAAACCATGCGCTGGGGGAATCCACGCTGCATCAACCAGCGCACGACCCGATCCCGGTGCTTCTCAAGTTCCATCGCACGTTTGGCGATCAGGCTGTTCGCTGAAGCTTGCCACTGCGCCTCTGAAATGGTTTGAATGGCTTGGTCTGCAAGTGTTCCTTGAATTCCCCTTGACGCGAGGCCAGCCCTAATTTTTAGCGGTCCCCATCTTTTGTGTTCGTGATGGACTCGCGTGTAGGATTCTGCGCACCTCGCGTCATCGACGTATTTGGCTTCCTTCAAAATCGTCATCCATTCCTCAGCCAAATCCTCTGCTTTTCCAGGAGTCAACTGCACTGCCATGTTGTCCATCACCTCGCGCATTTTTTCACGGAGTTCGCGCTCTGTCCGGTCGCGAAGACCACACCACTTTTGGACACGAGCGAGTCCGGCAATTTGAGCTTTCTTCTCCTTCAAATCCTGTT
>DCBH01000099.1 GCA_002313415.1 Flavobacteriales bacterium UBA1112 | reverse complement strand
TTTACCCATAAATGCGCTGTAGGACATGCCGTGTTGTCGCGCACCTGCATTGATTCTTTGAATCCAAAGGCTGCGGAATTGACGCTTGCGAAGCTTGCGTCCGACGTAGGCGTACTGGAGCCCCTTTTCGACAGCATTTTTGGCGACCGTCCAGACATTTTTACGGGCACCGTAATAGCCTTTGGCCATTTTGAGGACCTTCTTGCGTCGTGCGCGTGAGGCCACTGCGTTTTTTGATCTTGGCATTTCTATGTTCTTTTTTGGTGGTTGGCGGAGAACAAACGTTCACACTTGAAGAGCCAAACACCGGGTTAAACAAACCAGTGTCTTTCATCGGTCGATCAGACCAACAATTGACGCTTGATGTTGGGCACGTCCGCCTTGTCGACGGTGGTTGCGTGCGTGAGATTGCGCTTTTGCTTCTTGCCTTTCTTGGTCAAAATGTGACTTTTGAATGCGTGCTTGCGCTTGATTTTTCCAGTTCCCGTAAGCTTGAAACGCTTCTTGGCACTGGATTTTGTTTTCATCTTCGGCATGGCCTCGGATTTTTAGGGTGGTGGGTTACTTTTTCTTTGGATTGAACATCACAGTCATTCGCTTGCCTTCGAGCTTGGGCATTTGCTCTAGAGCGCCCAAATCTTCGAGTTCTTGAGCAAACTTGAGCAATAAAATCTCACCTCGTTCTTTGAAGACAATCGTTCGACCACGGAAGAAAACGTAAGCTTTCACTTTCGCACCTTCCTCCAAGAATTTTCGAGCATGCTTCAGTTTGAATTGAAAGTCGTGCTCATCGGTGTTGGGACCAAAACGGATTTCCTTCACCTGGACCTTGGCTTGATTGGCCTTGATTTCTTTTTGTTTTTTCTTCTGTGCGTAAAGGAACTTCCGGTAATTGATGATTCGGCACACCGGAGGATCAGCCTTGGGACTGATTTCCACCAGATCGAGTTCCAACTCTCGGGCCTTGGCTAAGGCAGCCTCGGTCTTCATGATGGCCGGTTCGACGTTGTCGCCTACTAAGCGCACGGAGTCGACCGTGATTTTCTCGTTGATCCGGTGAGGATCCTCCTTAATGACCCTGCCACGAAAGCCGGTCCTTCTTCTGCGTATTGCGATGACTGTTGTGTTTAAATAGACTCAAATGTTGTTTGTCAACATCTCAGCCACTTCCCGCTGAATGCGTTCTGCGAATGCTTCGATGGTGACACTCCCGAGATCCCCTTCGCCTTGCTTTCGCACAGAGACGGTTCCCTCAGAAGCCTCGCTTTCCCCGACAATCAGCATGTAAGGCACTTTGTCAAGTTCCGCTTCGCGAATTTTCTTGCCAACCTTTTCTGACCTCGAATCTACGAGGGCGCGAATATCGCTATTTTCCAACAGTTTTGAAAGATTATCCGCGTATTCATTGAATCTGTCACTGATGGGGAGGATACGTGCCTGCTCTGGAGTAAGCCACAGCGGGAACTTTCCAGCGCAGTGCTCAATGAGAATGGCCACAAATCTCTCCATGGATCCAAAAGGCGCGCGGTGAATCATCACTGGACGATGCTTTCCGTTGTCCGCACCGACATATTCCAGTTCGAAACGGTCGGGCAAGCTGTAGTCAATCTGCACAGTACCCAGTTGCCACAGACGGCCAATCGCATCACGCACCATAAAATCCAATTTTGGACCATAGAATGCGGCCTCTCCCAATTCCACCACCGTTTCTAGGCCCTTTTCCTCTGCAACTTCCTTGATGGCCTTTTCTGCTTTGTCCCAATTTTCTTGGGCGCCGATGTACTTGCTTGGGTTCTCCGGGTCGCGGAGGCTGACTTGAGCAACGAAGTTTTGGAAGTCGAGCGTTTTGAAAATGTAGAGCACGAGATCGATGACATTCCCCACCTCCTCCTTGACCTGATCTTGGGTGCAAAAAATATGTGCATCGTCCTGAGTAAAACCACGTACTCGCGTCAAACCATGCAGCTCTCCACTTTGCTCATAACGATAAACGGTACCAAACTCAGCATAGCGCACTGGCAAGTCTTTGTATGAGCGGGGGCGCGCCTTGAAAATCTCGCAATGATGCGGACAATTCATGGGTTTGAGAAGGTACTCCTCGTCTTTTGCTGGCGTGTGAATGGGTTGGAAACTGTCCTCGCCATACTTCGCATAATGACCCGACGTCACATACAATTCTTTGTTGCCGATGTGAGGCGTGATCACCATTTCGTAGCCTGACTTGCGTTGAGCTTCCCTCAGGAAGGTCTCCAAACGCATCCTCAAGTCGGCCCCTTTGGGCAACCAGAGCGGCAATCCTTGTCCGACTTTCTCTGAAAAATGGAAGAGGTCGAGCTCTTTTCCCAGTTTGCGATGATCGCGAGCTTTGGCCTGCTCTAATCGCTCAAGGTGATCCTTCAAATCACTTTTCTTCGTGTACGTGACGCCATAAACTCTCGTCAACTGCTTCTGGGTCTCATCTCCTTTCCAATATGCACCCGCAATGGCCATAATTTTCGCGGCTTTTACGTGTCCTGTGTGAGGAACGTGTGGTCCACGACACAAGTCTGTAAAGTCGCCTTGGGTGTAGAACGTGATGGTGCCGTCTTCCAAATTTTCCAAAAGATCAAGCTTGTACTCGTCCCCCTTATCTCGGAAATAACTCAGCGCGTCCCCCTTGGACATCTCCTTTCGGATGTATGGATTTTTGGCCTTGGCCAATTCCATCATTTTTTTCTCTACTGCAGGGATGTCTGCATCCGTGAATTTGTGCTCGCCAAAATCGACGTCATAGTAAAAACCGTTTTCCACTGGAGGCCCTACCCAAAACTTAATCCCAGGATAGATAGACTCGAGCGCTTCAGCCATCAAGTGGGCGGAGCTGTGCCACAAAGTCGACATGCCCTGCTCGTCGCGAGAGGTCAACAATTTCAAGGAAGCATCACCAGTAAACGGGCGCTGAGGATCCCAAACCTCACCATTGACCTCGGCGGCAAGTACATTCCTCGCCAACCCTTCACTGATGGAGATGGCCACATCCAAAGAGGTGGTTCCTTCAGAAACTTCTTTAACCGTACCGTCGGGCAAAGTGATTGCAATCATGGATGAATTGTTCAGGCCCTCAAAGATAAGCGGTGCAAAGGCGCGAACTCACCATTGACAACATTGATTTTGAGCTTATTCCTGGGCGTCAGACCAGGAATTCATTGGTGTCGTGCAGACCTATCCCATCATCGGAGGTTGAATCTCCGCGTGCGCCAGACGGTCCAACATTTCAGAATCACTGCCGATGCTCCACGCGAGTTTGTCGACATGGACATCTTCGGCCACTGCTGCGGCCTGACGTTTGGACTGCTTGAGGATACTTGCGATGTCGGGGCGAAAGTAATTGGGGCCCTTCAACACTTTTCCATCATCTCGCAACAATGGCTGACCGTCAACACCAAGTTTGGACATGTTGCTCGCTTGAATTTCGCGAAAAACTTTATCGATGACGTTGTGCATGCCATGACGCATGATTGTCCCCGCCAGGATATACAGTTGGTCGCCCAAAGCATCAGCCACCTCGACCACGTCGCCATTTTCAGCCGCCTCCAAGTATTCATCGTTTTCTTCAGCCATCAATCGATGACGCAACAAGGTCTCATCTCGCGTGAGGTCAGCATGGGGCTCATCGGAGTTAGGAATGCGAAAGGCGGTGTGGAACTCGGCCACATTGGAGAGAACGTCTTGTAACAACATGACGGCCAAAATCCATCTTATATCGTCTCTTATCCAAGAGGAAAAGTGAAAGGTTTCCCACGCGCTATTCACACAATTTTGTGAGTGCCATTCTTTGAGCGACACACCGAGAAATATCTTCGCGCCTCATGGACATGTTGCAAACACCTAAAACCGCCAGTACCTCTAGCGAACAACCTGATGACAAAAAGCAGACCGCTGGTGACCCTGACATTCAAGCGCTCAACGAGCGTGTCGCGGAGTACAGTCGTTTCGTTGATGCCATTCGATCTGAAATGGGAAGAACGATTGTGGGACAAACGGACATGGTGGACCGCCTCCTCATCGGAATGTTGGCCAATGGCCATATTCTTCTTGAAGGTGTTCCTGGTTTGGCCAAAACTCTTGCAATCAAGAGTCTGAGTGAATCAGTCGCTGGCGAATTCAGTCGAGTTCAATTCACGCCAGACTTGCTGCCGGCCGATGTCGTGGGCACTTTGATCTACAATCAACAATCGCAGCAATTCACGGTCAAAAAAGGGCCCATTTTCGCCAATTTTGTCTTGGCGGATGAAATCAATCGTGCACCGGCCAAAGTGCAAAGTGCATTGCTTGAGGCCATGCAAGAGCGCCAAGTCACCATCGGCGGAGAATCTCACGAATTGCCGCGGCCCTTTTTGGTTTTGGCCACTCAAAATCCTGTCGAGCAGGAAGGAACATATCCCCTTCCCGAAGCGCAAGTCGATCGTTTTTTGTTAAAGGTCGTGATTGGCTACCCCAGCAAAGACGAGGAGCGAGCCATTGTCAGAGCCAATCTTCAAAAAGATGGATTGCCCAAACCACAACAAGTGGTCAGTCAACAGGATATCATCGCAGCACGTGACTTGGTGCGTTCCATTTACATGGATGAAAAAGTCGAACGGTACATCGTAGACCTTGTCTTCGCCACGAGAAATCCAGAAGATTGCGGGCTGGGACATTTGAAAAATCTCATTTCGTTTGGAGCCTCGCCTCGAGCCAGCATTGGACTGGGCATTGCTTCCAAGGCACACGCGTTCATTAAGCACCGGGGTTTTGTAACGCCAGAGGATGTACGAGCGGTGGCCATGGACGTGATGCGTCACCGCATCGGAACAACGTTTGAAGCGGAAGCAGAAAACATCACATCCGACCAAATTTTGACCGAATTGATGGACCACGTTGAAGTTCCCTGACTTCACCATAGCCAATCACACTCACCTCCAAAGTGACATGAACGCTGCTGAATTG
>DCBH01000081.1:14803-16291 GCA_002313415.1 Flavobacteriales bacterium UBA1112 | reverse complement strand
ATTACCTTAATCAAGGGATTTCAGCACGACCCTTTGTGGCTTTCCTTTTCAGCCATGATTGCAACGGACCTTTACAACCTCGACTCGCTGTTAAGCGAAGAGCAAAAGCTCATCAGAGACACTGTCAAAACTTGGGTAAACCAAAGCATCAAACCCGTCATTGAAGATTGCTTTGTCAATGGCAAATCGCTGGAAGGACTTGCAAGTGACCTCGCTGAAATCGGCGCTTTTGGATTCATTTTTCCAGAAGAATATGGTGGGCTGAACATGGACTTCGTATCCTACGGGTTGTTGATGCAGGAGCTTGAAAGGGGCGACAGTTCGATTCGAGTTATGGCTTCCATTCAAACCTCCCTGGTGATGCACGCGATCAGTGAGTTTGGCTCCAAAGAGCAAAAAGACGAATACCTGCACAAGTTGGCTTCAGGGGAATATTTGGGCGCCTTTGGATTGACTGAACCCAACTTTGGATCCAATCCTTCTGCAATGCATTCCTACTACAAAGAGGAAGGAGACAACATTGTTTTGAATGGGTCTAAAATGTGGATAGGCAATTCTGAGGTGGCCGACATCGCAATCGTGTGGATGAAAGATGAGCACGGCGACGTCAAAGGCGTCATTGTAGATCGGCACAAAATCACCAACTACAATTCAACCACGTTTCAAGACAAATGGTCGTTTCGGGCGTCAAAAACAGGAGAACTTATTTTTTCTAATTCAACGTTGCCCCGGAATCAAGTCCTCGCGAAATCGTCTTCCATCAAAGATGCCTATCAATGTTTGAACATTGGACGATACGCTGTCGCGTGCGGTGGCGTTGGCATTGCGTTAGAATGTTTTGAGCTTGCGCTGCAGTATTCCAAAGAGCGTATTCAATTCGGCCTACCAATTGGTTCCAAGCAGTTGATTCAAAAAAAGTTGGCCGAAATGTCTACAGAAATTACCAAAGGCCAGCTCCTTGTCTTTCACCTCGGTAAGCTGATGGACAGTGGCACCTTCAGTCACGAACAAATCTCTCTTGCGAAGCGAAACAACGTTCGAATGGCCCAAGATGTAGCCAGAAGCGCACGTGAAATTCTCGGGGGTATGGGGATTTCCAGCGATTATCCAATCATGCGACACCTCATTAACACGGAAACTTTGGTTACATACCAAGGGACCAATGAAATTCACGAACTCATCTTGGGGAAAGCTCTTACTGGATTTGATGCTTTTTAAATCGTTTCTGAAACGCTTGGTTCGATAAGGCGTCTTCGTTGTAAGTGCCTTCAACAAATGAAGTGACGGCTGTGAATTTGTGTTGTGGTTCTGGTGGCTTAATTGTTGTCATGTGTGCAGGCATCAGAACAGCGCGACAAAAAGAGCGAGCCGCGATCCCATGGCCAATGCAATAATTATGTAACTCTCTGATCGCGTGGTTTTTGTGTTGGTAAATTTTACGCTTTTCAATTCACAAAATCGTCTGGAATTGTCCAATTTTGGATGTCA
>DCBH01000081.1:6373-14409 GCA_002313415.1 Flavobacteriales bacterium UBA1112 | reverse complement strand
TGTGCTGGTGTGTTTTGCCTTTTTCTTTTGTTGCTCAGACAACCATTGTTTGGCCCCCAGACATTTCTGCTTCATGTGATGGCAATCTGGACGATGTTGTCGATTTGCCCGTGGTCAATTTCGATTTAAGTTGCATAGACAGCACCATCGAATTCATTGATTCGTACGTGGAAACAGAATGTGGTCAGGATGTCGTTGTGGATCGCACGTGGACTGTGACGACCTGTGACAGCGTTTACCATCACGTTCAGCATATTGAATTTTTAGACAGAGAGGCGCCATATCTATTCAATTCAAGTGATTCTGAACACTTTTTCAGCAATCAGTTGGATTGGTTGCCATTGCTTCAAGACAACTGTGATGCGTCATTGGGTGGTGAGATTACTTTCTCAGATACCGCAATGCTTTGTTGTGGTGTGATGTCCTTCACCATCAATTTAATCATCCCGGATGATTGTGGGAATGAGCTCGATACGGCTTATACGGTGTATCTGCATGAGCTTGAGCCTTATTTAGAATGCGATGCCAGTGATCCTGAGGCATGTGGAGAGGGAACGACGTTTGATGTTCTTACGGGCACGTGCATTTCATTGGAAAATTGTGTGCCTGACTCTTCATTTTGCGGCCCCAATACGGCATGGAATGCGGATTTGGGATTGTGTTTGCCTGCAACGATTTCATCTGGATGTTATTTCGATACCAATTCAGATGGAACAGTCGGTTCGACCGATTTACTCAATTTTTTGAGTGCATACGATCAGACGTGTGATGGAGTTGAGTAGCAAAACAAAAGCCCCGACGTATGCCGGGGCTTTTGTTTTGTTGAGATGGAACTAAATCAGCGACGTTCGCGAGGCTGGCTCTCATTGCAACGAATGGGACGACCTTCTAGATCTTTCCCCTCCATACCTTCCAGAGCGGCTTGCGCTTCTTCCTGGTTGGGCATTTCAACAAAACCAAAACCGCGAGACCTTCCGGTTTCACGATCATGAATAACTCGTGCACTGTCTACGGCGCCAAACGCCTCAAATGCTTCGCGCAAGGATACGTCGTCCACGCCCCATGCAAGATTTCCTACAAAAATGTTCACGTCACTTAATTAAAGAATGAGCGGCGAAGGTAGTTGCCATATGAGCAATTCCCACAACTGAGGCAGGAATATCTACACTTTTATCAATGATCGTTCTCAGCACTCTCTTTTTTCTCCTCAGGAGCGAAGTAGGGAAGAGTCTCCTCAAGACCTTCCATTTGGGATAGAATTTCGGCCAATTGCACGGCCCCAATTTGCTTTGCCAAAATATTTTTGTTCTCGTCGAGCAGAAACATCTTGGGTGTGGCGTAAACGTCGAAAGTAGTACGGAAGTTGAGGCTTTCGAGGTTGGTAATTCCGCCATAAATAAGAGCAGTGGCACTGTCCTGAGCGTTGATGTAGGGATTGTCACTGACATTGATCCACTCGGTGTATTTCTGCTCACGGATGTATTCCTGCCATGGCTCGGGCTCAAAATCATTCCCGATGGCAAAGATTTCAAGACCACGTTTTTTCCATTCATCATAAATCCGCTCGAGCTTGGGCATTTCCTTTTTGCAGTGCCCACATGTGCTTTCCCAAATGCATATAAGTGTGTATTTGGCTTGGACTTCGTCGAGTTGAACCCAATCATCTTGATTCAGATTTGGCAAGGTGATGTTTGGCGCTCGATTTCCACATAGCGTATACCTCAAGTCCTCTGCGCGGTCGAGAATCTTTGTTGATTGTTCTTGGCTTAGCCAATCAACGATGCCTGTTCGATAATAAGAATTGACCAAATCCACGAAAACCTTGTCCATGCACATGATTTTGGAAGATTCACTGGCATAGGTCATGTGGTGCGCCATGTATTTGAACATGTCCTTGTTGTTCGCTTGCAAGGCACGATCTAGCAACGAATGGGCCTCCACAATCAGGGTGTCTGGAATTTGGGGCAAAACTTTAGACCAAAAACGTGAGATGAGTTGGTCAAAGGCACCATCTCGGACCAGTCGTGGGTCGCTGAAATCAACTCTATCCCAATAGTGATTTCGGTACCACATGTATTGCCACATAGCCGCATCCTCGACTCCTTCGGGAGCATCTGGAACTTTTGGCTCATTGATCATTTTCAGGTACTTCCCGAACAGAAATTTTCTTGGGTCATTTGTGAGGTAGTACTGGTATTCGTTCACTTCTTCAGTGAGCTTGGCTATCCCGGCTCTGGCATCTGACACGGCTTGTGGTGCAGCTGAAGAGTCTCGCAAAATGGCATCAAATGGAGCGCGCTCATTTCGTTTGCCTTTGATGAAGTCGAGGTAGCCATAAAAAACTTCATTTTCCTTGCTTTGAATGACTTGCAGGTCTCCAGAAGGGTCTGAGGCAGTCGTTCGGAATTCCATGGGTTCATTGACCATCATGAATTCAAAAAATTTGGGGCCTGGCACAACCAGAGCATATTTGCCGCCTTCTTCGAAAGGCTTGCCATCAAAAACGACAGTACCACTGGCATTGGCCACGGCAGTGTCGTTGTAGAACAACTTTGCTCCGTAGTAATGAGCGAGATATACAGTGTCATTTGACAGTCCTTCTACGTGAACCACAAGGTCATTTTGAGCAAAGACTACCGGACTTTTCAAAGTACCGATTGCGAGTAACACGAAGTGGAGAAGGAAATAGAATGGCTGATTGTCCATCGAAACGAGATTTGGCCATCAAATGTAGTATGATGCGAAGCGGCAAGCACAATCTTTGTGCCAACGCATCTTAAGAATGTACTTATGACGAAAAATCCAAAAGAAAAGGTCCTGGTTCTCGGTGCAGGCGCTGTTGGATCGTGGGTGGCTCGTAAGCTGGCAGAGAGTGGGTATGAGGTTGTTGGGACCACTACGAACACCCAAACAATGAGGGCGTTGACGTGTTTGGGGATCGAGCATTTGGCGTGGCATTGGGAACCAGGCGTCTCATGGGACAAAATTGAAGCATTGCGTGCTTCCCGTTGGGTAGTGACCGTCCCCCCGCGCATGGGGTCAGCCAAGACCATCGAGTTTCATCGAGAGCTTCAGAAAGTTGTCCAACGTTGCGGGGTGAAAAGGTTAATATGGACTTCATCCACTTCAGTCTATGATGTGACGAAGTCTGGTTTGTTGAAAGAGAGCGATGCGGGCCATCACACATCCCGTCATACTGGTGTGGACATGTTCGAGCTTGAAAAAGTGCACCACGACAGCAGTGTCCCCTTTGTGGCCATGCGATTTGGTGGACTGTTCAGTGCAAACCGACACCCTGTTCAGGCTTTGTTGCAAAAGGGAATTATTCAAAGTGGAGATGGCCATGTCCAGTGGGTTCACGAATGCGATGCAGCTGCGGCTTGTGTCTTTGCGGTGTTGCATCCGAATCCTTTGCCGAATGCCTTGAATGTGGTTGCTCCATGTGTGAGGACCCGAAGAGAACTCATTCAAGAGGCCCCTCAGATGTATGATGAGACACAAATCGCGAGTGGTGGAATTCGCCGAAAGGTCACGTCTGAGGCCCTTTCATCACTTGGATTCAATTGGCAAGTCCCTGACCCCAAGGTTTGGGTGAAAGAACAAGGTGCGGTGACGAGACAGGGAACGTGGCAAGGTCCTCATGGGGCCTTGAATTGGACCGAGCACGGCTCACATCAAAAGAAGGTCAAAGGATGTGTACTTATGGTCCATGGGTACAAAGGATTCAGACAATGGGGGCTTTGGCGGGGTGTCGCTGAGCAATGGGCAAGCGAAGGGTGGGATGTGTATCGAATGGATTTTTCTCACAACGGACATGTAGAGCCTTTTGCAAGCGATTGTTTGGATGAGGAGGCGTGGAGCCAAAACAGGTATCACTATGAGGTGGAGGAGGTTTCTTTCGCTTTGCAGAAATTGGCGGCGACTGGGAATTCAGTCATGGTCATGGGGCACAGCCGCGGCGGAGGGATGGCCATCCTAGGTGGTCGGATGTTTCAACAACAAGGAGGAAAGCTGGCAGGATGTGTGCTGTGGTCACCTGTCTCTGACCTTTTTGCTCGATTTCCATCCGGTGCTGACTTGAAATCTTGGCAAGATTCAGATCGTTTGGAAGTCAAAAATGGGCGCACTGGCCAAATCATGGTTCATCCATTTGCATTCTATCGAGAGGCCATCCAACGCAAATCATCCTTAAATATCCAAGAGGCGACTGCTGAATTGGATTGCCCCATTTTGGTGATTCACGGAGAGGAAGATTCTGCCGTTCATTGGTCTGAGGGGAAATCGGTCTCGATGTGGTCAGCCCAAGGCTCCTTCAAACTCATTGAAGGCGCCAATCACGTCTTTGGGATGGCTCATCCTTGGCAGGACGCATCAAATTGGCCCGCGCACCTGTCGCATGCATGGGGTGCACTCCAAAAGTGGCTCAATACTTCGAGTTAGAATCAAATTGAAGACAAAAAAAAGCCGACCCCAAGGATCGGCTTTCACTGAATAGTTTTTGTGTCTTCTTACTTCTGAATCACGAGTCGCTGCGTCATGCGATTGATGCCATTGGTCACTTCCAGAAGATAAATGCCGTTGTCCAAATCCAAGTTGAACTCTGAACCACTGACGAGATCGTTTCGGCGCTCTTGCAAAACAACTTTGCCATCTAACCCAAGAATTCGCACAAGTGCGTTGTCGAGGTTCGCTTGAATACGCACAAATTCCTGAGCGGGGTTAGGTCCAAAGGTGCAGTCAATCGGTGTTGTCAGCTTGACATTGTCCACGACAGGGTCTGTGAGGTCAACGAGAACGTCGTCGATGTAATACGTCGGAATGTTCACACCGTCACCCGCTCCATAAAAGTTGACTCCGCCGACTTGGCCGCCATCGTAGGGAACTTGAGCGAGGTACTCGTCATCCAAGTAGAGGTGCATGAGGTCTGAGTCTGTGTCGATGTAATGGGTTACTTTCAGCCATGAACCAGGTGTGTAAGCTCCGGTCGCAACAATCAAACCGTCAACGTTGTAATTCACGGTTCCGTCGGCATTGAGGTTGCATTCAAATGCCCATGCTGTGCCGGGAATTTGGTTTTCCTGAACGTTGTAATACCCTGAATTTCCTGCGGGGATGAGCATGTTGAAAGTCACCTCGTACGCGCCTTCGAGGCCCGCTACAAGCACGACATCCATCGGGCCACCTGCAAGGTTTCCAAAAATTTTGAGCGATTGGCTTCCGGAAAGTGCTGCTTCATCCGTGATTTGGGCGTCCATATCTCCGCCTTCATTGCCTGCTGTCCACACAGCCCAGGCTGGGGCGCCTTCGACAGAGATGTAGTCACCAACAGCGTAGCTGTCAAAATCTTCAAAGTACAGTTGTGCATTTATAGCACCCGCGGTCACCATCAAAGCAAGGAGTAAAATGTGTTTCATAAATCGTGATTTGTATTAAAGTTAGCGTTTCGTGCGGAAAAATAGGAATGATGGCCGACGAATCCCGAACATTGCCACATGAAATGGGTGGGTAATGTGAGAAAGATGGGTTCCTCTGTGGATATCCATGGCCATGTAACCTACCAATGGTGTGGTGCAGACGTTCTTGAGCCACTCGAGACAATATCGTTAGAACCATGGATTGGAAAACATGTGCAGGTCACGTTTGACGGAATCATCCATTGTTCAGAGACAGGGAGGCGTATCAAAAAAACGTACGGTGATGGTCTTTCCTACGACGCCTTCATGAAATCTCCGCTGGCGTGTCCAAGTATCATTCGTCCGGAATTGAGTCGCATCCATGAAGGCATCGCATTGCGAGACGAGGAGTGGGAGCGGGCAAATCACCTTCAGCCACATGTGGTGTACATCAGTCAAACGTCACATTTGAAAGTAGGGGTGACCCGTGCTACCAACGTGCCATCCCGTTGGGTTGACCAGGGTGCTGTTGGTGGAATTGTCCTAGCCAATGCACCTTACCGGCAGCTCGCTGGCGAAATTGAAGTGGCTTTGAAGTCGATGATGTCGGACCGCACGCATTGGCGTGCTATGCTTCTAGAGGTGAATTTGGACGGGGAAGCTCTTTTAGACGCCAAAGAAGAATGCTTAGAAACCTTGGGTTTGACGTACGAATCTTTTTTTGAAGACTCGGATGAGATCACTGCTTTGAGATACCCTGTTCTTACTTATCTCCCCAAGGTAACCAGTTCCAAGTTGGATAAAAGACCGTGCATTTCAGGAAGGCTTGTGGGAATCAAGGGACAGTACTTGATGTTTGAGGACGGGCAAGTTTGGAACGTTCGCGCTCACGCAGGATATCGAGTGTCTGTCGAAGTTGGGTGATTGGACAGAAGTCTTCACCTCATTTCAAAAATCAATTCAAAGAGGGATCGTTCGGTGAGTTGGCGATGTGATCAAAGCCCTCACCCATCTCTGCAATCAAGCGCTTCCAATACACCTCATTCTCTTCATCGGTCCGCATGATGTTGGCGGCATCAGTGTCTGCGACAAACCATGAACGACTTTTGATTTCTTCTTGAAGTTGAGCGGGAGACCAACCACTGTAGCCGATGAAAAATCTTATTTCCTCCGTCTTTAAGTGTCCCGCCTGAAGCAAGTCGCGAATTTGATCGA
Organism: Flavobacteriales bacterium UBA1112; assembly: GCA_002313415.1. GTDB lineage: Bacteria > Bacteroidota > Bacteroidia > Flavobacteriales_D > Sanyastnellaceae > UBA11663. The sequence continues at coordinate 7,801 of DCBH01000081.1, read as the reverse complement.
AATCGCCTCCCATGAAAATTCCCTTCATGACGGGTATGCTGTCGATGATGTCACTTCGAGTGTGGAGGTAATACAAATTGCCGTTTTTCACAGGTCCACCAACGCTGATACGTGCTTTGAGCTTGGGTAAATCATCCATGACCTCATCCACGTCGATGTCGATGTAGTTGTTCAAAACAAAACCAAAACTGCCCTCGTCGTTGTGTTCACAAAGCAATACCACTTTTCTGCCGAAATACGGATCTTCTAAAAATGGCTCGCTTAAGAGCACATTGCCCGGAGATGGTGTGGCATGGTTGCTTGGTGTAAATCGTATCATGAACGGAATTTGACCAAAGAGATAGGGCTTATAAAACAACAATGTCGTCACAAAGTTCCGTCATTTGCATGGATGATGAATCAAGCACAGACCTTGGTCGTGAATTTGGCTTTGGCTCTCGCTTTGGCTTGCGTGGGTTGCCAAACTGAAACGACATCGCCACCGTTACGGCCCATGGGGTCGTGGTCTTTGGACAGTTTGCTTTACTCCAACCAAACCCCGACGTGGGAAGAGGCTGTGAACATGGCAAGCGAATTGGCACATTCAGATGCGAGAGCAACATTGCATGAAATTGGGTTTGGTGATGTGGGAAGGCCCATTCATGCCCTGGTGTTGACTGCGAAGCCCGCACCTAGGGAAATCGCGAATGATCTGAATGCCATTGACATGAGATTGAATTCACAACCGGACAGTGTGGTCCGCGTCATGGTCAACAATGCCATCCATCCTGGAGAACCGTGCGGGGTAAATGCAAGTTTGGCTTTGGCTGCAGATTGGTTGTCGGAGCCCGACAGCAAGTCGCATCCGCTCCGAAGTGCAAGCTGGGTGATTGTTCCGCAATACAATGTCGGTGGAGCCGCCCGCCGCAATTGTTGCACTCGAGCGAATCAGAATGGTCCTGAGTTTTACGGCTTTCGCGGAAATGCATCCAACCTGGACTTAAACAGAGATTTCGTCAAAATGGACAGCCGCAATGCCGAGGCGTTTGTTTCATTGTTTCATGCCGTAGATCCCGATGTTTTTGTGGATACACACACCTCCAATGGTGCCGATTATCCGTACACCATGACTCTGATTGCCACGCAAGCGGACAAAGCTGGCCCCATTCTTGGTCCTTTTTTGCGAAACGTGATGGAACCGGCCTTATATGCCGGGATGAAAGATGCCTCTGGTCCGATGGTCCCTTACGTTTATACGTTAGGCGAAACGCCTGAAGACGGCATCTTGTCTTTTTTGGAAACACCGCGATATAGTACGGGATACACGACGCTTTTTGGCACTTTGGGCTTCACGACTGAGGCCCATATGCTCAAGCCATTTTCAGACCGTGTTCAAGCCACTCATGCCTTTCTTCGGGTGCTGTCATCGTGGATTGACGTTCACGGGGA
>DCBH01000081.1:0-5978 GCA_002313415.1 Flavobacteriales bacterium UBA1112 | reverse complement strand
ATTGTCTCAGGAGCGAGACAGTTTGTCCTTTACTGGATACGTTGCTCGTCGGGAATGGAGTTCGGTCACTCAGGGGACCCGATTGAAGTACGATCCATCGTCGACTTGGACGAAAAACATTCCTCATGCCAACCATTATTTCGCGCTTGATTCAGCAGATGTACCCAACGCCTGGGTGTTGCCCCAAGCTTGGAGAAAGGTTGTGGAACGTTTGAAAGCAAATGGGGTGAAAATGAATGCGGTTCCTCGAGACACCACCATGCTTTTGAGGGTGACATGGATTGAAGCGTTTTCAACTGCTTCCAGACCTTATGAAGGACATCACCCAGTAACGATAGATTCACTTCGATCAGAATTGGTGCCCGTGGATGTATATGCTGGAGACTGGGTCATCCCCTCTGACCAAAAAGCCAAACGATATTTAACCGAAGTGCTGTCGCCAAAGGGGCATGACGCGTTCTTGGTCTGGAATTTCTTCGACGCAGTTCTTCAACGAAAAGAATATTACTCGAGCTATATTTTTGAGGATACTGCGGAGGAAATGCTTCGAAACGACCCCAACTTGAGAGCTCGTTATGATGCCGCGCAAGCGCAAAATCCAGAGTGGGAAGCACATCCTGAGAGGGCCCTTCGTTGGCTCTATGAACAGAGCCCCCATGATGAAGGAACAGCCAACCGCTATCCTGTGTACGAAATGTTGCCAGTCGGAAACCCATGAATTCTGAATCTGGAATGGCAAGATGGTTTCCCTCGGAATGGGGGTCGAGGCGCGCGTGGCTAGAAAGTGCACATCTCGCAGCAAGGGTTCTTCGTCGAGATGTAGCCCAAGCCAAACCTCAGCAAATTCGTCAAGCCATAGAATTGGCGTCCAGACTGAATCCAGGGCCGTGGGGAGGCGAATTCCAAGAGCGCTTCGAGCCAAATTGGCAGGGGGCAGAGGTGACATGGAAAGAACACAAAGAGGGAACAGTGATTTGGGTTCATGGCGGTGCTTTTGCATTTGGCAGTCCAAGGGTTTATCGGGCAGCAGCTGTTCATCTCGCAAGAGTTACGCGATGCCGGATTGTTTTGCCGCGCTACCGTTTGGCACCAGACCATGTTTTTCCTTTGGCTCACAACGATGTGTTTTTGGCCATCAAGTCGGTCATCGAAGAGCGCGGTCCTGTGGTGTTAATTGGAGACAGTGCAGGTGGAAATTTAGCCATGGGTGCTCTGATGAAATGGATGGGAGAAAGACTGCCCACAGGCCAAATTATAGGACTGGGTCTGCTGAGTCCATGGTGCGACTTGCGAGTGGATGCGGCATCCATTCGCAACAACATGATCGCACATAGTCCATTTAGCCATGAGGATTCTATGGATTACAGCAAGCAGTATTTGGCGGGTCATACACCGAATGATCCGCTTGTCAGTCCCTTGCTTCACAAGAGTTTTTCGTCTTGGCCAAATGTGTACTTGGAATGGTCACTGGATGAATTTTTGGCTCCAGACGTTCAAGCACTGCACAGGCGTCTCGTCGAGGACAACGTGCCTGTCAAAATGCGCACAGAGCCCGAGGCCGTGCATGGATGGCAGCTGCTTCCGGACTTTCTCCCAGAGGCAAGACGCTCTAGTGAAAATCTAGGTTCCTGGATTCGGTCGAGACAAGAACTTCAGCTCACGTGATCCAAAGCCTGTAGAATCAGTCTCAGACCCGTTGCCATTTCATCTTCGGAGCAAGTGAGGGGAGGGGCGAGACGAAATGCATGTGGCACACTGAGGAAGTAAAACAAAAGGACACCAGTACCGCTAGCACATTTCAAACCACACTCTATGGTTTTTTGTACCGCTTCAGCACTTTCCATTTCCACCGCAAAGAATGCGCCGATGCGGCGTACGTTTCGAACTGCGACGTGACTTTCGAGGGCGTCTTGCCACATTCGATTCAGACGTTCAACCTGTGTGAAATTTATTTTATCCATGGACTTGAGAGCTCCCACCGCGCCGGCACACGCCATGGGATGTCCTCCAAATGTCGTGATGTGACCAAGTGAGGGATTGTGCGCAAAAAGGCTTAAGCGAGCCTTTGAGGTTGCCATGGCCCCTATGGCCATGCCACCTCCGAGTGCCTTTCCCATACAGAGGATGTCAGGAACGATGTCGAAGTGCTCGAATGCCCATGGTTTTCCAGTGCGCCCCATGCCACATTGAATCTCATCAAGAACAAGAAGAGCGCCTGTCTCTCGACATTTGGCTCGAAGGTCCTGAAGCCAATTTTTCGAAGGGATACGAACACCAGCATCTCCTTGAACCGTCTCGACAATCACGCATGCGACAGTAGAATCAATGCGCTTCAAATCGCTCGGGTCATTCCATTTTAAAAACTCTACTTCAGGCAGAAGAGGTCGATAAGCGGCTTTGCGCGATTCATTAGAAGATACCGAGAGTGACCCAATGGTGTTGCCGTGATACGAACCAGAGACCGCCATTAAGCGGGTTCTGCCATTTACGCGACGAGAAAGTTTGATTGCTCCATCGATTGCCTCTGCACCCGAATTCAAAAAATAAATACCATCCAATTCTTTTGGAAGGGTGGCACAAAGCAGGGCACTCGCTTCAGTTTGAGTTTTTTGCAAAAACTCACCATAAACCATGGTGTGGAGGTGTTTCTCGAGTTGGCTTCTCAACTGATCAAGTACAACGTCATTTCCATGTCCAAAATTGGTCACTCCGATGCCACTGACAGCATCAAACAACTTGGTCTCGTCAGTTAAATGAATCCATGGGCCTTGTGCATGGCTCACTTCCAACCCCAATGGGTGAGGGGTGGTGGCGGCCAAGCCTCGATTCAGGAAAACGTGATCCACAGGGGGCATGCCTTAAAGTTCGGATGAAGATGTGAGGTCAACGACAATTTCATCTACGAACATCCACCGGTCATTGCCTCTTCCCAAATGCCATTCGGGAATGGTGCCGCGTCCTTTTGCCTCAACTTTGAGGTAACGCGCTTTCAAAGGTTCGTCGCAGATGAATCGCTCGATTTGGATTTGTTCATCGTTTTCAGCCAAGGTCGATTGGACAACAGTTTGAAGCTCAAAGTTTAGTCCATCATCAGAACCATAAAAGAGCACTTCTCGAGGAGACCATATCCAAGGCTTGATGTCTTGCAACGCCCTTATTTCCACTTGCTTCACCGACTCGATCTGTCCCAAGTCCACAGTCGCCACACAGTTTTGTCCCCAGTAACCCTGCCACTCGCCGTGTCTATAATCTTCACCGCCCTGCAGTCCATCAATCAAGGCGTGATTGCCCCCTGCAGAATACTGATTGCTTGGTGGTGTATCTAAACTTAATTTCCATTGGTGATCCACCTTCAATACACGATGTGAGACCACTGCGGATGTGTCATTGCCCAAGACGGATCGCGCGAGAACATTTGTGGTTTTTTGAATTTCCAAAGGTTCCGCGTAGGTCTGCCAAGTCGCTCCTCCATTCGAACTCCACTCCAGCACGACTTCAGCTTGGAGGTGGTCGAGTTCAATGTATGCGCGATCTTCTTGAAAGGTCCTTGGTGCAGTTATGCTTGGAACGGCGACAAAACCTTTTGCTTGCCACGTTGAGGTAGGGCGATCAGTCAAAGCGCGCCCGAAGACGTTGTTGGGCTTGGTGGCCATGAGTAATTCCAGTGTACCACCTTGAGCCAAGTCACGAACTGGCATGAAGGATCGCGATAAAATGGGAGAGGAGGTTCCATCTGCATTGTGCCAACGAAGCCCCGTGATAAACTTGGCCCTCGTGTGCAATCCGCGAGCCCGTATATCTGTAACTTGTTTGGTGCCTTGGGGGGTCACCACAGCACGCTTGAACATCGGCGTACCCAATACAACTTGGCCTGAACCTGGTTCGACGGGGTACATGCCTAGGGCGGACCATACAAACCAGGCACTCATTTGTCCACAGTCTTCATTGCCACAAAGCCCATCTGGCGCATTGCTGTACATGTCACGACAGAGTCTGCTCACTCGGGTTGCGGTTGATTCTGGTTTTCCTGCATACGATGCCAAATAGGCGACGTGATGACTGGGCTCATTGCCATGGGCATATTGTCCGATGAGGCCAGTGATGTCAGGCTGAACACGCCCTGTGGTTTCGATAGGGGCTGAAAACAATTCATCCAAACGCGACAGATAACCTTCATCTCCCCCTAGTATGTTTCGCTGGCCAGCTATGTCGTGAACCGGCGCGAAAAGGTATTGCCAGCCGTTGGCTTCAGTGAAGTTGAAGTTGACTTCGCGTGGGTCGAAGCCTTCCACCCAAGCACCTTGTCGTTTGGCCTGAATGAAGCCTGATTTGGGGTGAACCAAATTTCTCCAAGATGCTGCCCGTTTCGCAAAGCGCGCAGCCAATTCAGGCTCTCCGTGAGCGTGTGCATATCTCGAAATGCACGCATCATCGAAAGCATACTCAAGCGTTTTGGACACGCTTTCGTGTTCGTGTTCGGAGGGGATGTAGCCCATGTCCATGTAGGCATCTAACCCCAAATGCAAAGAGTCTGCAGCCTGCAACATGGCCTGCAAGGCGAGCTCTGAATCCCAGCCATACAAACCCCATTGTTCTGCGTCTACAATGACGGGAATGCTGTGATAGCCAATCATGCATCCTGTGTAATTCGCAGCCAATTCCCAAACTGGAAGTTGGCCTCCATCCTGATACATGCGAAGCATGGTTCGAATCATGTCTCTTGTGCGGTTGGGTTCAATCCAAGCGAGTAGAGGATGTAAGGCACGGTAGGTGTCCCAGAGGCTGAATACCGTGTAGTGCTCACCGTCATCTTCCCTCAGTTGGTGAACCTGCATGTCGGTGCCGCGATAGCGCCCATCTACGTCACTTGCGACATTCGGGACGGTTGTAGCGTGGTACAAGGCTGTGTAAAATGTGGTCCGTTCGTCCGACGTTCCACCTTCAATATGTATTCGGCCGAGTTGTTCATCCCAACTGGATTCGCACGCTGCCCGGTGAAAATCAAAATCAAATTCGCTTGCCTCAGCCTCCAAGTTTCCAATGGCTCCTTCGATGTCACAGAAGCTCAAGCCGACGTGGACGTTGAGTTCAGTCAAGACACCAAAGTCAGCAACAAACACAGGTACCATGGACATTTCTTGGACCAGACTTCCGTCCTCCATTGTGTCTACGCGTGTGATTTCACCGAGCTGATCGCCCCATTCAAAATCCCGATCAAAAGCCATGGCGAAGTAAACGTGTTGCTCTTCTGCCCAATTCTCGCTAACTCGGTGTCCGACCAACATGCGCTTGCCACGCGGCTCAATGCTGTAATGAACGAGTTCATCGCGGTGTTCCAAATCGACAATCCACGTCAATGTGTCTGGCTCGTCCAATGTGTATCGATGTATCCCTACCCTTGGGGTGGTGGTGAGCTCAGCAAGAATGCCGTGGTCTTCGAGATGCACGGAGTAATACCCTGCATGTCCGAGTTCTGAGGATTTGACGAATGCACTTTTGTACTTGTCACGCCATGTTGTGCCTTCTTGAAATTGCGTACAAGGCATCACCAAAATGTCACCATAGTCACTGACGCCTGTGCCTTGAAGGTGCGTATGGCTGAAGCCGTAAATCACGCTGTCCGTATCGTGATAACCTCCACAACCATCCCAACCCTCGAGTCGCGTATCTGGACTCAATTGAACCATGCCAAATGGCGAGGTGGACCCAGGGTAGGTGTGGCCGTGGCCCCCCGTCCCAATCCAAGGATTTACTTCACGATGGGTGGCGCTCGGAGCGTTTCCACATCCAAAGATGAGTGCACTCGCAATGAAGAGTGCCAGGCGGTAAAAATATCTCATCATTTAAGGGTGATTTTGAGACGTCGCGCACAAGTTGCAATCCAATCGATTGTGGATGCCAAAATGCAGCACTTGCGGGCGCTCGGGCAATGACAAAGAATCAAATCGGATTCTATCGCTTGAATTCAAAGCACTTCG
>DCBH01000006.1 GCA_002313415.1 Flavobacteriales bacterium UBA1112 | reverse complement strand
TTTCAATTTCGTCATTGATTTGCAAATCCTTTTCGATGTAAGTATTTGAAGATGGGATAAACGCTTCAGGTTGGTAGTAATCATAGTAGCTGACGAAATACTCCACCAAGTTGTCGGGAAAGAAACTTTTGAATTCGCTGTACAGTTGCGCTGCGAGGGTTTTGTTGTGACTTAAAATGAGCGTCGGACGTTGGGTTTCTGCAATGACATTCGCCATGGTAAAGGTTTTCCCTGACCCCGTCACTCCCAACAGCACTTGATGTTTGTCTCCGTCATTGACCCCTTCGACAAGTTGTCGAATGGCCTCGGGTTGATCGCCTGTTGGGGAAAAAGGACTGACAAGCTTGAAGGCGCTCATGGCTCAAAGGTAGGAGGCAAAGTGGGGGAGAACGACTTGCGGTGGCACGAAGTGTAAAGCAGCAAAAAGCCCCGCGAAGTGCGGGGCTTTTGAGGATTTACAAGACGATATTTCTATTCAGCAATCACCTCGAACTTTACGGTGATACTTACCTCTTTGTGAAGTTTGATGGTCGCTTCGTAATCACCTAACTCTTTGATGATGTCGTCCGAAAGATGAATCTGCTTGCGATCAATGTCGTAACCCGCACCTTGAATTGCATCAGCCAATTGAATCGAGTTGACAGAACCGAAAATCTTTCCGTTCTCCCCAGCCTTGGCTCCGATTTGAAGTTTCAGGCCTTCCAGTTTTGCAGCAATGGCATCTGCCGCTTCTTTGGCTTTGTTGGCTTTGTGTGCTTGTTGGCGAATCACCTCCTCATTCACCTTCATGTTGGAAGTGGTCGCGGCCACAGCCAAACCTTGGGGAATGAGAAAATTGCGAGCATAACCGTCTTTGACAGTCACGACGTCAAACTTGCTGCCGAGCAACTCCACGTCTTGCTTGAGAATGATGTTCATGGCAATGGGAATTAACGGAGGTTGTCAGCGACGTAAGGCAACAATGCCAGGTGACGGGCCTTTTTGATGGCCTGCGAGGCTTTACGCTGGTATTTGAGGCTGGTGCCTGTCAACCGACGCGGCAAAATTTTGCCCTGAGGGTTGCACAACATCAACAAGAAATCACCGTCCTTGTAATCGATGTATTTGATTCCTTTTTTGCGAAAGCGGCAGTACCGCTCAGCTTTCGTCTCGATGTCAATGGGGTTCAGGTAGCGAACTTTCTTATCTGCCATATCGGTTGAGATTAGGCCTGAGCGGTGCCCTCTGCTTCTGCAGGGGCCGCTTTCTGGCGGTTAGACTTGTTGCGACGACCCTCGGCGTAAGCGATGTGATGTTTGTCCATCTTCGTGGTGAGGAATCGAATGATGCGCTCGTCGCGGCGGAACTCAGTCTCGAAAGGCAGGATTGCACTGCCGTCGGCTTCAAACTCCATCAAATGGTAAAAGCCCGTAGACTTCTTTTGAATGGGATAGGCCAACTTTCGCAACCCCCATGCATCCTCATGGACGACCTTGCCGCCCTTTTCAGTCACAAATGCACGGAATTTCGACACTGTTTCCGCCACCTGCTCAGCAGATAGCACGGGAGTCATAATGAAAACAGTTTCGTAACGATTCATGTGAACGTTGTTAATTAATGGGGCGCAAAAATACATTGCACAACTCTGAAAACCAACATTAACAAGCCCAAACCTGGGGATTCGTTGTGAATAAACACGTTTGGCCTTCCAAGGCAGAGGGAGCGATATTCGCAATCTCATGAGTGATCAGCCCTATCTCGTCAGTGCCCGGAAATATCGTCCTCAAGCATGGGACGCTGTCGTGGGTCAGTCTGGAATCACCCAAACGTTGCAGCAGAGCATTGCCTCAAATCAGATCGCTCAGGCTTATTTATTCTGTGGTCCAAGGGGAGTGGGCAAGACCACGTCTGCAAGAATTTTTGCACGAGCCATCAATGGTTTTGATGCTCAAGACGAGGCAATGGCCTTCAACGTTTTTGAGCTCGATGCAGCCTCCAACAACAAAGTCGAAGACATTCGAAGCATTGTAGACCAGGTGCGCATCCCACCGCAACAAGGCAAATACAAAGTTTACATCATCGACGAGGTACACATGCTTAGCCAGGCTGCATTCAATGCATTCTTAAAAACCTTGGAGGAGCCTCCAGCGCACGCTGTATTCATCCTGGCGACCACTGAAAAACACAAAATTCTCCCCACGATTTTATCTCGTTGCCAAATTTTCGATTTTCACCGCATCGCAGTACCTGATGCGGTCAAACACCTCCAACACATTGCAGCAAAGGAGGGCGTTGATGCAGAGGAAGAGGCTTTACACGTCATCGCACAAAAAGCCGACGGCGCCTTGCGAGATGCGTTGTCTATGTTTGACCAACTCGTTGCATTCTCAGGGAAAAAATTAACATACCAAGGGGTGACGGAACAATTGCACGTTCTAGATCACGACACGTATTTTGCGGTTACAGATCAGGCCTTGTCAAGTGACATCCCAGGAGCCATGCTGCTGTTTAATGACGTCATGGCAAAAGGCTTTGATGCCCATCATTTTATCACGGGGTGGGCCAATCACCTTCGCAATTTGATGGTCTGTAGAGATGAACAGACACTGAAATTGTTGGAAGCCACAGACGATGTGAAGGACAAGTTCAGGAATCAAGCATTGCGTGCAGATTTGTTCTTTCTCGTGGGAGGCTTGGAGGCGTTGAATAAAGCAGATGTGGAATACCGAGGTTCGCAGCATCAACGATTGCTCGTCGAATTGACCCTCATGCAAATTTGTTCTCACGAGGTGCTCAAAAAAAAAAGTCTTGACGCGGGGCTGATGGTTCCTCAGGCTGCGACGCCGGCTGCCAGCCAAATCGCTGCGAAGTCTGAACTTCCGGCAAAATCAATGCCATCTGCTCCATCCGATTTGTCTGCTGAATTGGACAATCCGGCAACTCCTGAGACTGAGAAGCCGATTGTTTCTGTCCCAATGTCCCATGGGGTTGAGGTGCCAAAGCCCGATCCCACGAACGACAAATTGAAAGCTTCGCAGGGGGGAACAAAAGTGTCTGATTCGAGCAAATCACCTCATGTGCCTCGAGCAGCTGGTTTGCGAAGGGCCAAGCAGCAAGTTGTAGCCAACACAGGCAGCATCAAAGTGAAAAACGATGTAGCAAAAGTCATCCCCAATCCCCGTGACTTGATTGATCCCACATGGAACAATGAGGTCACCCCCGAGGCCTTAAATCAGGCATGGAAGGGATTTGTGGAGAAGCTGCGCGATGAAGACCGTCTTGCCTTGACGGCCACCATGTCCCTCGAAGCCCCGCGGCTGCAAGGACATCAAGTCGTGTATACGGTCAACAACCCTCTTCAGCGCGAACAGATGGATGGACTGAAATCGGACGTACTGATTTATTTAAAGACAAGTTTGAAAAATGCCGGCCTCGAACTTCGTCTTGAAATGAAAGAGCAGACCCTGCAGGAGCGAAAGGCCTTCCTGTCAGACAAGGATCGTTATGAGTTGATGGTGGCGAAAAACCCGTCGTTGGACAAGTTGCGAAAGGCGTTGGACTTGGATTTGGGTTGAATTCCAAGTGAGAACATTTCATTTGATTTTTGGGTTTGCTTGACACACTCGTTAAACGCTCGTGTATTGCAAAATTCATCTCGTGCTCGATTTATGGTCTTTTGCGCCCTTTTTTTGGGAGTCACTTCGATCAGTGCTCAAACGTTGCCAGGACGCTGTGCAATTCTCGGAAAGGTCGTTGACGAGAGCACCAATGCTCCTATGCCCTTTGCCTCGGTTGTCCTTCAGGGTCAAACCGCGGGAACTGTCACCAATGTGGACGGGACCTATCGCCTTGAAGGGGTGCCTTCAGGGGTCCAAAACTTGGTTGTGTCTTTCCTCGGTTACACGGCAGAGACAATTTTTGAAATTGAAACCACTCCTGCCCGCCCTGCCGTTGTGAATGTGGTTTTGAGTAAAGCCGCCATTGCTGTGGAAGCTGCAGAGGTTGTGGCATCTTCTCGCGGCACCTTGGAAGAGGCTCCATTGAGTGTTCGAAGCATTGGCACCAACGAAATCAAGCGCAATCCCGGTGGTGGTAGAGACATCAGTCGCGCCTTGCGTTCTTTGCCTGGTGTGGCCGCCATACCTAGCTTTCGAAATGACATCGTGATTCGCGGTGGTGCTCCTAATGAGAATCGATTTTACCTCGATGGCATTGAGATTCCAAACATCAATCACTTTGCGACACAAGGTGCAAGCGGGGGACCTGTGGGAATGATCAATGTCGATCTTGTTGAAAGGGTAGATTTTTACGCCGGCGCGTTTCCCGCTTCCCGCGGCAATGCCCTGAGTAGTGTGATGGAGTTCCGGTTCAAGGATCCACGATCCGATCAATGGACAGCCAATGCAGTGCTTGGTACCAGCGACGTGGGCATCACGCTTGAAGGACCCACAGGGGACAATAGCAGCTTGATTGCGAGCGTACGTCGCAGTTATTTGCAATTGTTGTTTGAAGTCATTGGATTGCCGTTTTTACCCATTTACAATGACTACCAATACAAGTGGACGTGGCGTCCGAACGATAAAAATGCCGTGACTTTACTTGGATTGGGCGCGTTGGATGATTTTGAGCTGAATCTGAATTTGGCTTCCGATACCACTGTGCCCAATTACCTCAATCAAGTGGCGATTCTTGACGCCCTTCCCATATCGGAGCAATGGAATTACATGCAGGGATTGAAGTGGGATCGCTACATGGAGGATGGAAAGTGGACCTTCGTTTTGAGTCGAAATATGCTGAATAACTCAGCCTACAAGCATGTCAACAACGATGTTGACTTGTCGAGAACGTTGGATTATTTAAGTCAGGAAATCGAAAACAAATTTCGCGCTGAACGCTTTCGAAATTTGCCAAATGATTGGCGGTTAAGTGGTGGCATCAATGCTGAATACGCGCGATACAACAACCGCACACGCAACGTCGTCTATGACCCCAACCTAGGCAACGTCAATGTTTCATTTGGATCCGAATTCAACATGGCCAAATACGGCGGGTTTGCTCAGGCATCCCGCGCTTTTCTGGACAACCGTTGTACCCTGTCTGCAGGGATCAGATTTGATGGGGCCGTCCTGCTCGAAGCCGCCCAAGATTTGAGGTTATTCAACACTTCTGCTTTGGCAAATCCCTTCGACCAATTCAGCCCGCGCTTGTCGGCGAGATGGTCGCTTGCGCCAGGATGGACTGTAAATGCAAATACCGGCATATATCACCAATTGCCTGCATATACCATTCTTGGATTTGCTGGTTTGGAATCGGACAATACATCCACCTTACTGAATTGGTCCGAGGGGTTGAGATATACAACCAACCGTCAACTTGTGATGGGCATTCGACGCGAGATTGCCTCTCGAAATGCAGCGATTTCAATTGAAGGGTTCTACAAAAGATACGAAGGCTCACCAGCCAGTGCCACGACGGGCATTGCTTTGGCCAATCTGGGGGCGGACTTCGGAGTGGTTGGGAATGAAAGAGTCACGTTTGATGCGGAGGGTCGTGCCTACGGCATTGAGGCGCTTCTTCAACAGCGTTTGTATCGAGGATACTATGGCCTCTTGGCATATACCTTGGTGAGGAGTGAGTATCAAAACCCCGGTGCGGGCACGGATTCATGGGTTCCAAGTTCATGGGACAACAGGCACATCGTCAGTCTCACGGGGGGCAAGAAATGGGACAATGGATGGGAAGTGGGAATTCGAGTGTTGTTTAGTGGGGGGCTGCCGTATACACCAGTCGCATTGGATGAAAGTCTCGCCATCGAGAATTGGGATACGTTCAATGGACCGATTCCGAATTATGCCTTACTGAATGCGGAACGCAATGGCGCCTTTCATCAAGTTGATTTGAGAATCGATCACAAGTGGTTTTTTGACACCTGGTCCATCGATGTGTTTGCCGATCTACAAAATTTGACTTCAGCCGTTCCTCCTCAACAAGATCAACTTGACGTGATTCGTGACCCTTCGACTGGGCGCCCCATTCCATCGGCGGAAAACCCGGGGTTTTACGACGCTCGTTTTATCTCTGCGACCGCCGGGTCACTGCTGCCCGGATTGGGCATCATTGTCGAACTTTAGAAGATCTATGGCCAAGTCAACTTTGGTAGAGCATCACTTTCTCAATCCAATTGGATCAACATTTCGCAAGATTGGAATGCAGTTTTCGAATTCGGTCAGAGATGGAAATCTCGCAACAACATGAGAGTCGACAAATATTTATGGGCAGTTCGGGCATTCAAAACGCGTTCGATGGCGAGCCAACATTGCAGAGAGGGCAAAGTGTTCGTAGAAGGAAAAGTGGTGAAGCCCGCTCGTGAAGTCAAAGTCAGAGAGGTTGTGAATGTGAGAAAAGGAGCCGTTACATTCAGTTACGAAGTCTTGTCTTTTCCTCGCAGTCGAGTGGGTGCGGCTTTGGTTTCTGATTACATGCGAGATGTAACGAAGCCAGAGGAAAAAGAAAAATTGGAGATGATTCGTTTGGCACAAAAGGATAGACCCAAAGGCGTGGGTCGTCCTACCAAGCGCGATCGAAGGGATTGGGAAAAGGCGTTCAAGTCATGAGTCAGGTAGTGCTACCTGAGATTTACGTAGAGCGCGTGGTTTCGGAAGCCGTTCGTGAGCTTCGTCATCGCGTCCTTTGGCAGCACAAGGAGAGTTCCGAGGCTTGCGTGATTGACATCGACGACGCTGAACATGCCATCCATTTGGCCGCGTTCACGAAAAACCAGTTTTCATGGGGAATCCGACTTCACGGGCATCCGGGCACGTTGGTCGGCGCGTGCTCTTTGTTTGACCAACATTGTATGCGTGTGCAGGTGCCTTGGGGCCCAGGGGATGACTTGCGTCTTCGCGTCATGGGCACGCTGCCCGAGGCGCGGGGATGGGGTGCAGGCGCCGCGCTGATTGCCAGAGCTGTGCAAGAGGTTCAAAAACAAGGTCGCCACGCGCTTTGGTGTGATGCACGGCAGGTGGCTTACGGTTTTTACGAAAGGCAAGGCTTTGCATTTTTGAATGACACTTATGAAATCCCAGATATTGGTCCACATCGCACCATGGCTCTCGACCTATCTTCGCGCCCGGTTTCGAATCTTTAATCCATGCCAGTCATCAGTACGAAGGGGCAAAACATGCCTGACAGCCCCATCCGCAAACTCGCTCCATTCGCCACAGCGGCCAAGGCCGCAGGTAAGCGTGTGATTCACTTGAACATCGGTCAACCAGACATTGATTCTCCTCAGCTCGCCTTGGATGCGGTTCGTCAGGACAATCGCACCGTGATTGAATACAGCCCAAGTGAAGGCTTTGCATCCTATCGCGAGGGGTTGGCGAAGTATTATCAAAGTGTCCAAGTGGATGTCCAGGCGGACGACATTTTGGTCACCACCGGGGGGTCCGAGGCTTTGATTTTTGCTTTCATGTCCTGTCTTGACCCCGGGGATCAAGTCATCATCCCAGAACCATTTTATGCCAATTACAATGGATTTGCCCAAATGGCTGGTGTTGAGGTTGTGCCTGTAACAGCACACCTTGACCAAGGGTTTGCCCTTCCTCCAATCGCCGAATTTGCTGCTCAAATCACCGAAAAGACCAAGGCCATTTTGATATGCAATCCCGGCAATCCCACAGGAACAGTCTACGGGTCAGAATCCTTAGATGCTCTAGCTCAATTGGTCAAGGACCACGACTTGTATCTGTTTGCCGACGAGGTTTACCGCGAGTTTTGCTACGACGGGGCCAAGCCCAAATCGGTCATGCAATTGTCGGGATTGGAAGAGAACGTGGTCCTTGTGGATAGTGTTTCCAAGCGCTACAGCATGTGTGGTGCTCGGGTAGGTGCCATGGTCACCAAAAATCGAGAGGTGCATTCGGCAGCCATGAAGTTTGCCATGGCGCGTCTTTCACCTCCGACCTTGGCTCAAGTAGCTTCGGAAGCGGCCCTGGCGACTTCGGTGGCCTACTTTGAAGAAGTGAGGTCGACGTATGTTGCTCGGCGCAACGCTCTGGTGGAAGGCTTGCGTGCCATACAGGGAGTCAGTGTGCCGATGCCAGGGGGTGCCTTTTATGCCGTTTGCGAGTTGCCCATCGACAATGCGGATTCGTTTTGCCAATGGATGTTGGAGCATTTTGATTTGAATGGTGACACGGTGATGCTGGCACCCGCTGCTGGATTCTACGCAACCCCAGGTTTGGGAAAGACACAAGTGCGAATTGCGTATGTGCTCGATGTTGAATTGATTGAGCGTGCGGTAGAATGTCTTGAAGCCGCTTTGAAACGGTATCCTGGTCGACGAGACCACTGAGCTCAGAATTGTCAATCGTCAACAGGTTTGTTTTGAGGTATGCTGATTCCGAATCGGCGTGTTATTTTGGGGTCTCAAATCACACTCATCATGCAACTTTTGCGACTTACAATGCCTCTGGTCATGCTCCTCGGTTGGACGATGTCGGTCAAAGCGGACCCAGGCGATACCACTTGGGTTCAGACATACACTTGGGAAGCCCAAAACAACCCTGCCACCGCCTACGACAGCCCGGGCCGTCGCTGGTTTGAATTCCCAAGCCAAGAGGACACCACCTACCGCAAGATTTTGATGTACCACCGCTTGAAGTGCTTTGAAGATGGCACCGCAGGCAACTTGGGTTTCGCGTGTGGTGAGTGGGATTACCTCACTTACAATTACCTCTTTGACCACACTGGGCTGTTCGACAGCACGGCCGTGTCGCATCCGCAATACCTCCTGAACGATGCGAGCTTTGAGGAAGCCTCATTGATTTTGCAGCCTGAGGGCGGCGTGCCAGTAGACACGGTGTGGCGCATGCTGTCCACCACTTCGCATGAGTTTGTGGAGGGCTCCACGACCTGGTCACAGTTGGCGGGTGTGCCGATGAACGATTTGGCCACCACCACCCTTGAAGACCAAACCCGCCACCAATGGCTCTGGTCTGCAGCAGAACTCGATTCGCTGGGCTGGGCTGTGGGTGACACGGCATGGCGCATGTCGCTTCCCCGAGCAGGTAACTTGGGTGCATCCTCGGTCGACCGCGCCACGTTGCGGGTCCGCTGGACGGCAACCACCGCCCTCGGAGGCATTGTCACCACAGGATGGATCACCTTGGCCGACGGTCCCATTGCTGTGGGCGACATGGCGTGGTCTTGGGACTTGGACTTTGGACAATCCCTGACGCGTGAGGCAGACATGAATTTGATGGTGGATTTGGCTTTGGACGGCGTGAACGTGGCAGAGGGCGGTGGTCTAAATGTGCAGACGTTCCTCGTTCCTGACACCCTGTCCCAAATGTGCGACCCCTCTTCACCTGGCGCGCCACAATTCGTGCGCATGGACGGCAACGACCGTATGGAAATCGACCCCGTGGCGTTGCTCGGCATTGACACGACCATCACGTTGGAATGCTGGGTTCGCGGGGATGCCGCGGTGTTGCCGACAAACACCACATTGTTCGAAGGGGTGAATGCTGCCAACCAGCGCGAAGTCAACGTCCATTTGCCTTGGAGCAACAGCCGGGCCTACTGGGATTGTGGGTACGACGGGGGGTACGATCGCATTGAACAGGACGCCGGTGAAGGCATCTTGGAGGGACGCTGGGTGCACTGGGCTTTCACCAAAAACGCGGAAACAGGCGTCATGCGGATGTTTGTGAACGGCCAGCTTTGGTTGACCGGTACGGGCAAAGACAACGTCATCGGAGAGATTGCGCGGATGAATTTGGGGGGCTCTTGGAACGGAGGCGTCGATTACTACGGCGATGTGGCGGCGTTTCGCATTTGGGATGCGGCGTTGACGGCCCCCACATTGGCGGCCTACATGAACGTGTCTTCGATGGATGCGTTGTTGGACCACCCGCATGCGGACGACTTGCGCGGGGTCATCAACATGGACGGCCAAGACGGCGAAGCCACGAATCAGGGGCCTTTGGCTGGTTGGCTGCATGGAGATGCCGGACGACGGACGTTCTCGCCGCGGGAGGCCTTCTTGGATGCCGTGCCTGCCGCGCATCGTCCCGCCTTGATTTTGGAAGGGGGCGCTGAGCCACTGATGGCCGCTGGTGACGCCATGTGGGCCGATGTGATTCCCGTGCCCCCCTTGTCTGTGACGACCTGGGAGGTGGAAGGCAATGGCGTAGTTTGGACTGATTTACATTACGGCTGGCCTGCTGATTTGGTGACGAGCACCACCACGGAATGGGGTGATACTTTGGCCACTTACTCGCCAACGGGTGAGGTGGTGATGTACAACAACGCAGATCTCACCTACTGGTCAGAGCCTTTCGAAGTCATCGATCGATATGAATTGGCGCGATACATCACACCATACGGAATCAACTTGACCCTAGGACCTGACGGATGGGCGTGGGTATTCGATGTCACAGACTATGCGCCACTGCTTAAAGACAGTGTGGAATTGCAATGTGGCAATTGGCAGGAATTGCTCGATTTGAAATTTGCATTCATTGAGGGGACTCCTCCACGCGATGTGCAAAAGGTGACGGCATTCTGGAAGGGGGCCTACAACTTGAGCAATTGGGATGCCACAGTTTTACCTCAGACTTACACGCCGGGGGACAATGAGGAGATGTGGCGATTGAAAACACGGGCCAGCGGCCACTTCTTTGGACAAGGAAACAACTGTGCTGAATTTTGTTACAACACCCACAGCGTGAAAGTGAACGATGTGCAAGAATGGAGTTGGGAAATCATGCAAGAGTGTGCGGACAACCCGTTGTATCCCCAAGGGGGAACATGGATTTATGACAGGGCAGGTTGGTGTCCAGGAGCGCCAGTGCGAACGGAAGATTGGGAATTGACTCCCTTGGTGGCTGGACAAGACAGTTTCACTGTGGAGTACGATGTGACCTATGACCCTCACGGAAACTATCGAATGGAAGGTCAAATCGTCGGATATGGCGAGCCCAACATGTTGCATGATGTTGAAGTCATGGATATCCTTGCTCCCAACGAAGACAAGCTGTTGTCACGTTTGAATCCAGTTTGTGAAAACCCCGTGGTTCGGATTCGAAATACTGGTTCTGAGCCTTTGACTTCAGTCACCTTCACTTACGGAATTACCGGGGAAAACCTTGTGACCGAGACCATCGAATTGGAAGAGCAAATGGCATTTCTCGACATTCAGGAAGTGGAGTTGCCTTACGATGCCACCGCTTATTACGTGGGCGACGATGATGAGGTATTGCGTTTTGAGGTGCGAGCAGATGTTGCGGGAGACTTGGATGAAGACCCTACCAATGGCTGGATGTCTGTCAGATTTCGTCGACCACCAACATGGCAGTACAACGATTTGGACGACAATCGCATCATCGTGTGGACCAAAACAAACAATGTTCCAGCAGAGACAACAGTAGAGATTCGACACGCAGATGGAGGGTTGTATTGGGCACGCAGCTACAGTTCCCCAAACACGACTTACCGAGATACTTTGGTTTTGAACCAGGGGTGCTATCGACTCATTGTGAATGACAGCGGAGATGATGGCATTGATTTTTGGGCAAACAATGATGGCTCAGGCTACGTTCGCGTGAAGAAAGTTGCAGGGGGTAATTTTCACATGTTCGAATCGGACTTCGGAAAGTCCATATCTCAAGCTTTCTTCTTTGCGACTAACCTATTTAGCGGGATTGACAGTCAGCCGGATCAGGCTGGAGATGTGGCGGTGTTCCCCAATCCCGTAGGAGACCATCTCATGCTTTTGCCAGCTGGAATCTCCGGCAGTGCAGAGTGGCGAATTCACAACGTCCAAGGTCAATTGATTGACCAAGGCGTTTGGCAAGCACAGGCAGGTCGTCAGTCTCTATTGGATGCGAGCTCCTGGCCTTCAGGGAATTTGGTGGTGGTGATTCACCACGAAGGTCGAAATTGGACGCGGTGGGTGATCAAAGAATAAAAAAGGGGGGTGTTTGATTGAAAATTCATTTTTTTTACGCTTGACCCCCTCATTGTGGAGGGGGTGTTGATGAAATTCTAATGAATTTCTCTTAAGATGGTCTCCACGGATGATTGTGCCGTGTATTTTCGCGAAAAACAATATCCATGAGTCTCAATCGCCAGCAAGCCCTGCATGAAGTTCTGGATCGCGAACCAAACCACCAGACGCGTCCAGCCAATAAGATTTCCGAATATTTCGGTGAAAACGTATTTAATCTCCATGTCATGCGCTCATATCTGCCTGATGAGGCATATGAGGGCATCGTGGAGGCCATGGACAAGGGGACTCCAATCAGTCGTAAAGTGGCAGATCAAGCTGCGACGGCAATGAAGGAATGGGCCATTGGTCGCGGTGCCACCCATTACACACACTGGTTCCAGCCTTTGACTGGAAGCACTGCGGAAAAGCACGACAGTTTCATTTGTCCAACTTCGGATGGCCGAGCGATTGAAAAGTTTGATGGTTCCTTGTTGGTGCAACAAGAGCCAGATGCGTCATCCTTCCCCAGCGGAGGAATTCGAAACACGTTTGAAGCCAGAGGATACACGCTCTGGGATCCGACTTCTCCGGCATTTGTCTGGGGCGAAACACTGTGCATCCCAACCATTTTTATCAGTTATACAGGGTACGCGTTGGACAACAAAATGCCTTTGTTGAAAGCACTGTCGGCCGTCGATGCATCTGCGACTGCAGTGTGTCAGTACTTCGACAAAAACATCAACAAGGTGAATGCCACGCTTGGGTGGGAGCAAGAGTACTTTCTCGTGGATAAAGCATTGTATGCCGCGCGTCCTGATTTGGCCATGACGGGTCGCGCCTTATTTGGAGCTGCGCCAGCCAAGGGCCAACAGCTCGATGATCATTACTTTGGAGCGATTCCCGAGCGTGTGTCGGCCTTCATGAAAGACTTCGAAATGGAGGCACACAAGTTGGGTATTCCTGTGACTACTCGTCACAATGAGGTTGCCCCGAACCAGTTTGAGCTCGCCCCGGTTTTTGAAGAAGCCAACCTCGCCAACGATCACAATCTTCTGTTGATGGAGTTGTTAGAGAAGGTGGCTCGCCGCCATGATTTCCGCATTCTATTGCATGAAAAGCCATTTGCAGGAGTCAATGGTTCGGGCAAACACAACAATTGGTCACTGAGTACCAATACAGGTGTGAACCTGTTGAAGCCCGGCAACAATCCGAAGACAAATCTTCGCTTTTTGACCTTCTTCGTCAATACTCTTGCCGCTTTGCATCGTCATGCCGATGTGGTTCGAGCGTCCATTGCCAGCGTGGGAAACGATCATCGATTGGGTGCAAACGAGGCTCCACCTGCAATCATGTCAGCATTCATCGGTTCACAATTGTCTGAGTTGCTGGACGCCCTTGAGGACAGCATCAAAGCGGGAAAGCTTACGCCCGCGGACAAGACCGCATTGAAACTTGAGATTGGTCGCATTCCTGAAGTTTTGCTTGACAACACGGACCGCAATCGAACGTCGCCCTTCGCGTTCACTGGCAACAAATTTGAATTGCGTGCAGCAGGCTCGACCGCAAACTGCGCGGTTCCAATGACGGTGCTTAACACCATTGTTGCCCAACAATTGAATGACTTCAAGGCATCCGTAGATGCTCGAATGAAGGGTGGCGATAAAAAGGATGACGCGCTCCTGAAGGAGCTGCAGAAACTCATCAAGGATTGCAAAGCCATTCGATTTGAGGGCAATGGATACGGAGAAGAGTGGGTCAAAGAGGCAAAGAAGCGCGGCTTGAGCAATCTGAAGGACACACCTGCAGCTCTTCAGGTGTGGGGTCGAAAGGAAGTGGGAGAGTTATTTTCTGGTTTGGGTGTTTTGACCACAGAGGAGCTGCATGCGCGTCAGGAAGTGGAGTATGAGAATTACATCATGAAGCGCCAAATCGAGGCTCGCATCGCCGGAGATATGGCAACGAACATTGTCATTCCTGCTTCCATTGCCTACCAAAACATGCTCATTGAAAACATCAGTGGCTTGGCAGAAGTCTTTGGCAAAGAGGCCAAGGCGATGACATCTGGTCAAAGGGAAATCCTCGCTCAGGTGTCGGAATCTGTTCGTGAACTTTATTCTTCGCAATCCAAGTTGCGAGGTGAGCGGGCCAAAATCAACAAAATTGATGACATCGCGAAGCGCGCAGACAAGTACGGTTCCGTCGTGACGCCATTGATTGAAGAGGTTGGCAATCACTGTGCTCGCTTGGAGCGACTTGTGGACAACGAGATTTGGCCTCTGCCCAAATTCCAGGAAATGCTCTTCACGCGTTGAACCAAAGGGTGATGCACATCAGCTGATTCACCATGGGTTGTTCGATAAATGAAAAAGGTGTCACCGCAAGGAGGCGCCTTTTTCGTTACTTTCACACCTTGATTCACCAAGTCTACTCAGGAATGCCTCACAACTTGCAAGCATCGGTGGCCCGCTCGAGCGCCACACTCTTTATTTTCATGTTCGTTGCAGTCGCAGCGTTTGCTCAAAGTGACATGACTTTTGAGGCAGACCAAGCTTTCGAACGTCGGGGCTATCACGAAGCTGCCCGTGAATATGTCGCCCTCTACGCCAAAATCAAATCTGATGTGGCATTGAAGGCCTACTGTGCTTTTCAAGCTGGGGAGTCATACCGTCTTCACCACGAACCAGAAATGGCGACGGAGTGGTATGACAAAGCCATAGGATTGAAATATGGCAAGCGCAACAGCACGGTTTTTTTGGTGTATGGAGATGCCCTCCGAGACCAGGAGGCTTTCGATGAAGCCATCGAAATGTATGCGAGGTATCAGAGTGAAGGCGGCAACTCAAGAGTTGCGGAAACCCGCATCGAAAAAGCTGACCTTGCTGCCATTATGATTGAAGAACCAGAGAGTCGTTACGTCGTGGAACCCATGGTTTTACTGAACTCAGCCTCCTACGATTTTTGTCCCACATTCACAGGTAAAAAGCAAGACGAACTTGTTTTTGCTTCCTCTAGAGAGTCATCCACGGGGACGAATGAAGACCCCATTACGGGCCAAGCTTACATGGATCTCTTTCACAGTGATTTGGATAAGAAAGGCCGCTGGAGTGAGCCTGAACCCCTCAGCAATACCATATGCACAGTTCACAATGAGGGTGGGGCCGCATTCGACAGTGACGGCAAGGTCATCTTCTTCACCCGGTGTATGGACATGAATGGATCAAATTTGGCGTGCGACATTTTCTTTGCCAAGAAGCAGGGTGCGGGATATGGTGCTTCTATGCCTTTGGGTCTAATCAACCGCGAAGAAAACGACAGCTCTCAGGTCGGACACCCCACGTTGTCTCCAGACGACAACATTTTGATTTTTGCATCAGATATGCCTGGTGGCTTCGGGGGAAAAGATTTGTGGTTTGTGGAGGCCGTGGAAGGATCGTTTGAAGGAGCCGTTCCGCAAAATCTAGGCAACAACATCAATACGGCCGGCGACGACGTGTTCCCTCATTATCGCGACAACGGTGATTTGTATTGGTCCACAAATGGTCGAGAAGGACTGGGTGAAATGGACATCTGGAAAGCTGAAAGCCGGGACGGCAAGCGCGCTTTCTCGGAACCCATAGCCTTGCCATACCCGCTCAACTCTGCCTCTGATGACTTTGGCATATCCTTCCGTAGGGGTATGGAAGAAGGCATGTTCACCTCCAATCGAGTTGGGGGGAAGGGGGTTGATGACTTGTACTCCTTTCGACTTCCGCCTTTGGAATTTTGTTACCGTGCCTACGTTTATGACTACGACACGGGAATGCCCATAGTCGGAGCGACTTTGACGATGGAGTCTGAGGATGGTGCCTCAAATGCGTTCAAGTCTGACGGTGAGGGGGAGCTTTCTCTGTGCGAAGGTGAAATTGGAGAAAACATGACCTTTGATGTAGACGTTGCGGCCGAGGGATACATTGGCACAGGAGACATTGTCACCACG
>DCBH01000046.1:15088-15650 GCA_002313415.1 Flavobacteriales bacterium UBA1112 | reverse complement strand
GTGCAAGAACCGTCGTCTTCAGTCGCAGCGGAGTCGTAGTTGCAAGCAATGGCGTCCGTACAACCGGAAATTGCGGGCTCCGGTTCGTTCAGTGTAAAGTCATACCACTCCACAATGCCCTGGCCCAAACCGGCAGGACCTCTCAAACGAAACTTACCAATGACTGCTGGCAAACCACTCAAGGGAATGGTAAGTGAGGCCGCTTCAGACATCGCGGCACTTACTGGAATGTCAATCATAGCCGACAAAGCGTTGCTGCCATCGAAAACTTTCAATTGACAGGTCGTGCCGGGCGTTGTATTGCGAAGGGTAACCGTAAAACTCTCAAAAGGCGAAGAGTCCAAATCTAGATTTTGTGGGCTCTGAATGTGAGGCTGGTTCCCCGTGATGTCCATGGTCAAGAAATCCGGTCCCGAGGTTGCCACACACCCACCAGCGCCTGACCAACCATCGTTGGTGCCTTGCCATGCATAGGACAACTCCTGAGCACTCAAATTGCTCGTACAAACGAAACTGAGTGCAACGACAAAAGAGATAAAGCTTTTCATAGGAAAATATTAAT
>DCBH01000046.1:979-14743 GCA_002313415.1 Flavobacteriales bacterium UBA1112 | reverse complement strand
TGCCTTACAATTTAGACCAAAAACTCAATAAAGTCGACCAAATGACCATTTATTCTGACCAATCCACCGGTCCGAGACCTCCGAACTACCTTTTCAAGAGCAAAGAATAAAGTGGAATCATGCCCTTTTCTTACCCCCATCACGACAAGCAACGCGCACCAAATTTTGGCATTGACACGAGACCTGACCTCAAGAGCATTCGTTGCCAAATGCAGCAATCATTTGGAGTACATCTGAGACATTGACAAAGTCATCCCCGTTGATGTCCGCGGTACACTCAGCTGTGCATCCAAATTCTCCAAGCACGAGAAGAACATCCGCGACTCCTACCACGCCATCCACATCCACGTCCTCTGGGCAAGTCACATTCTCATCCGAATTGCTGCCATTGAGGACTTTAATCATCCCTACTTCCGTATCTCCACCTGCATCGGTGTCGTTGAAGATAACATAACCACCATCAATCAAGGCTCCATATTCTGTCGCTGAATTCACGCCAGCGTGGTCAAAAACGTCACTTCTCACAATGGAACCACCGAAGTCCACGTGCAGCACCCAGCCTACCCAAACATCGGAGGATGGAAATGGGGGCAATGATGCGCTGTAGCCACTCTCATCACCACTCCCTCCGAACATGTAAATGCCATCTGTTCCAACTTCAACTCCATAAAGCTCATTTCGGATGTGATTGAGGCTGTAGCCGCGCGGATTTGCGTAGTCGTATCTCCACAGCACGGACCCTTCTGCATTTAAGGAAAGACAAGTGTAATCGTAAGGAAAGCCAGCCCCGGGCCTTGGACTATGCCCTCCGTAATAGATGTCGTCATTCAAGCCCATATCCAAATCATAAGGAATGACGTCTTCCGTATTTGGCAACGTTGTGGTGAAGGCGATCGATCCATTTGGAGAACGCTTGGTCAGGGATAGTCCCTCGTCGTACATGACCCCTCCAGAATACAAATTCCCCTGAGAGTCTTGCACAGTAGCGAGGGCATACTCTGACGCATTGTTGACTGAGGACCACACGACGCTGCCGTCAGTCGGATTCACCTTCATGACCACAGCGCTTCCTGCGTACACCACAAAAATGGTGTCTGACTCATCTCCTTGAACAAACCCAGAGGCGTAAATAAAACCATCTGAGCCCACAAATGCTGAACGCAAGCCGTCGTATTGGCCGCCACCGCCGGCATAGGTGTATACCTGGTCCCACATGACGACACCGGTAAGCCCATTGAGTCGCGCCAGCCAACGTTCCTGACTGTTTTGGGCACCCCCACATACGATGTAGTCAGGGTGGCCCTCTCCCTGAATCTCACAAATCCCAAATCCAACCCGGTTGGTCAATGTCACGGTCCAATCTAAGTCACCCGTTTCCCCGTTGGCTTTGGTAATTCGGGCCAAGTCTTCTGGCATCGACACTGCAATGCAATGACCTTCCGAATCCACAATGCCACGATTCACTTTACCTGCTGGCCCCTGAGTGTAAACCTGACTCCAAACCACATTTTCATTGTACCCAGATTCGGTCGGAACAACTTGGGCGAACACCACGCAAGGCATCACGAAGCACAAAAAAATAAACAGTCTCATGGAGTGAAGATATGTCAGCGATTTGACTTGCCCTGCTCAATGGCTCACCACAAATCTCGACACCTTCCCTCCTGCCGCGCGAGAGGTGTAGACCCCGTCGGGCCATGTCGACACATCCAATCGATCTGCCCCAATCAAACCGTCGAACATCAACCTTCCCCAGGAATCCCAAACTTTACAATTCCTCTCCACCTCGGTTTGGATGAAGTCAGAGGCTGGATTTGGATACCAGTCAACACTAGGCTCTTGAAGGGATATCAAGTTACTTGGATGGAGAGAATTGTCCTTCACCTGAACCCATTGCGTAGACTCCAACTGATCGTCAATCATGTGTAAGAACTCAGCATGAAAACCGCCGTCGTAGCCCTCATCGGGCTGAATGAGGACGGTAAAGCGTTCCCCAGGGTAGATGTCTAATGAATCTATGGCTTCTGCAGGAACAGCTCGCCCATCACTCATCCAAAGTTGTGCATTCAATTCAGAGGGAAAGGAACACCTGATTCGGCTGTATGCCGCGGAAGCCAGCCTTAGAGCTGTTGGCGCTTCGGGAGATGTCCAAATCAGCTCTTCTTCCAGTTGACTCCCCGACTTTCCATTGACCATGAAGACATCAGGGCGCATGTCGTGAAAAGGAAAACTGCCTACCGGATCCAGATTGGTGGCCATCTCCAAGTCGCTGAACAGCAAGGGGACATCTTGGTTCACCACAGGCCCATTCTCAAAAATGGCCCCATCCGACCTCGTGACAAGGACCATGCCGTACATCCCCATGGTGAGATGCAACGTGGTCGTCACGTGACAATGATAGAGGAAGGTCCCTGGATGGGTTGCAACAAATTCATACGTTGTTGATTCGCCCGATGCCACATAAAATGAGGTCGAAGGCACCCCGTCGTTGGCTTGATCGACATCCAATCCATGAAGGTGAATGGTATGACTTTCTGGGCTTGGGTTGTGAAACGCCAAAACCACATCGTCTCCCTCCTGATAGTGCAACAAGGGTCCGGGCAGCGTAATGAAACCATCTGTGGTCCAGCCGTAACCCCAAATGGGAAGTGCAGTCCCGTCTTCAAGAAAATGAATGCCATTCATTTCAGAGAACAAGACAGGAGGCGACAATTGGGCATGGCCAAAGGAAATCCCCAAGAACGTCAGACATGTCACGCACAACACCTTCATGGCTCAACAGTGATAATGGTGATCATTCCCCCGGGATAAAACCCAGCATTTGTAACGGCGACTAGGTTGTGGGCGTGAACAGGATATTCTCCCGATTGATTGGTTTCCAACTTCACAACAACACATTCTCCCTTTTTCACAGGAACGGTGTCTTTCGACCAGCCTACCCGGTTTTCATGCGCAGAAGCTTGAAGAATCTCCACGTGAAAACCGTGAAAATGAAGCACCTGATCCATTCGCCCGTGGTTGGCAATGGAAATGAGTACGACATCGCCAACAGACGTCTGGACGTGTGCCGTAGAATCCTCGAGGGTAAGGGGAAAATTCAAGTCATTGATTGTGAACTGACGAGGGACATATGGCTCGGTTTCATCCACTTCCTCCAAAGCTGCGAGAGACCAAGTTGCACTTGGATCCCATTCATTCAAATTCCATTCATAGTGCGGGAAATCCTCCCATTCGCCGCGGACCATGGTTTCCAATCCCAACAAATCCCCTCGCTGAGTCAAAGAACGAAGGCGATGAGTTGAATTTGAGGGCATCGCCATGTTCAAGGTGGAGCTCCCTCCAGCAGGGACCAAGATCGGCGGCTCGCCTTCCTCACTCATCTGCAAGACGTGGTCAACTGAGTCCCCGTTGACCACGACCCAGGGGCCTAACCATGCCTCCAATGTCTCATTTTGAGCTTGAAATTGTGGTGAATCGCAGAATCGCAGCGCGGCGATGGTGTCTCCCCCCAAGACCACTCCCCCTGGAACAATCCAAACACTGTCAACCTGCGCAGCCGTCAGTTTTACCGACAGCGAAATCAGCATCAAAGTCAAAGGCCTTGCACCCATTCTCCGAAGTTAATTGAACCTGTCAAAACAACATGTAAGGAATGCTTAGACAACACTTCGTTACACATCAAAAATCGCACAAGGCAGGTCTGAAGGCCCAGAACCTGCACCTTCGGTGCATCAGTGAATCATTGCCTGACGCAGTGCATGGAATTGTCGGCCACCCTCAATCAGACGCGCAGCCTGATCGAAGTACAACGTCTGATTGCGGTCACTTACCGCTGTGTCAGGCTGTGGGTGAATTTCAACGAGCAAACCATCCGCTCCAGCTGCCACTGCCGCCAAACCAACATCGACAACGTGACGTCTCAATCCCACACCATGCGAAGGGTCGGCGATTACAGGAAGATGAGACCGCGACTGCAAATAAGAAATGGCATTGACATCGAAGGTGTTGCGATAAGCGCCTTCGAAGGTTCGAATTCCCCGCTCACAAAGCATGATTTTGTCGTTGCCAACATTGTAGACGTATTCCGCACAATGAAGAAACTCTTCCAACGTCCCCGACATGCTCCGCTTAAGAAGAACAGGCAGCCCTGATTTCCCAACGGCTTCCAACAAATTGAAGTTTTGCATGTTCCTGGCGCCAATCTGGAAAACGTCCACATTTTTTGCCATGGCATCAATCTGCGCCACCTCCATCACTTCTGTTACAATACCTAGGTCATGGCGGTCTGCAACCTCTCTAAAAAGCTTCAGGCCATCAAGCCCCATTCCCCGAAAAGAATAGGGACTGCTCCGAGGTTTGAACACACCACCTCGCATCAAAGCCACATCATGTGATTTGAGGAATTTGGCGACCGCCTCGAGTTGCTCCTCCCCTTCCACACTGCAAGGCCCCATCATGAACTGAAAGTGATTCGGACCAAAATCAACCCCGCGTGCCGTGACCGTCGAGCGACCTTGTTTCCACTGGCTGCTGACCAATTTAAATTCATCTGAAATGTGGTGAACATCCCTGACACCGGGGCATTGACGAATGCTTCTAGGGTCTTGGAGTTGGCCTGAGTGAACAACAAGCAATGTCGAGTCAGCCGTGCATACCGTTCGACATTTTAATTTCAACGCCTCCAAAAAACGGGTGGCTTCTCCAATGACTTCGCTAGATGCCGGGTGATGAAGTTGTACAATCATTTGACGACAGGATTGAAAGGTTTTAAAAATTCATTGGCCCGATTCACGACTTCCTCAACGTTCAACGCAGACTCATCCACGGAGCCCAAGGCTCTGAGGAAGGCAGAACCAACAATCACTCCGTCCACAAGTCCATCCAATCCGGCAACATCACTTGGAGTAGAAATTCCGAAGCCAGCCACCAAAGGAGATTGAAAACGGTACGGTTGAATCCGATGAAAAAAAGCGCCTCTGTCCATGGACTGTGCGTCCCCGGTTAAGCCCACATTGGCAACTCCGTACACAAAGGCTGTGCTGGTGTCAAAGGCCTTCGCCATGGCCTCCTCTGTGCTGGTTGGACTTACGAGAAAAGCCATCGAGAGGCCCGTAGAATCTAAGACAGATGCAAAATCTCGATGATGCGATTCGTAGGGGAGATCTGGCAAGATGAGTCCGGAGGCTCCGGCGGAGCGCGCGTCTTTCACAAACGTTTCAACTCCTCGACGATAGACCGGATTGCAATATCCCATCAACATGAGCGGTTTTTCACATTTTGAGCGAAAGCGCTCCGCAAGTGAGAACACATCGTTCAAGGTCGTTCCCTTGCTCAATGCAACCTCGGATGCACGCTGAATGGTTGGACCATCGGCAAGAGGGTCGCTGAATGGCATTCCAAGCTCCACAAAGGATACCGCAGGGTGGGTCGCCAAAAGGTCCAACAACTCCCCACATGCCGCGTTGTTCGGATAACCTGCAGTCAGAAAAACAGAGAGCACTGCGCGGTCAGAGGTGTTCAAAAATGTAAAGTTGTTACTCATTGTGACCCCGTCTTGAAGTGTACATCTGCAGGTCCTTGTCACCACGACCACTTAGGTTCAAGACAACCATCTCATGGCCACTCCAGTCTGCTTTCAATGTCCATGCCAATGCATGGGCCGTCTCAAGCGCGGGAAGAATTCCTTCCAAGCGTGTGCAGAGCAGTCCGGCCTCCAACGCTTCTCCATCTGAGATTGCCGCGGTTTGAAGTCTACCTGTTGCAGCCAAATGAGAATGCAATGGTCCGATTCCAGGATAATCAAGTCCAGCACTGATGCTGTGCGCCTCCTCAATTTGACCCTCCGAATCTTGTAAAATCATGGTCTTTGCGCCATGCAAAATCCCTGGACTTCCCCTCTCAATTGTGGCCGCTGTGCGTCCGCTGTCCAATCCTTCCCCGCCCGCTTCAACACCAACCAATTCCGTCTCGTCATCCAAGTAGGGCAAGAACAAACCAAGCGCATTTGACCCCCCTCCGAGACAGGCGACCAAATGAGTTGGCTGCAGACCAAGTCCCTCGAGCGTGGCTTTGGTCTCTTCTCCAATGACTCTGTGAAAATCCGCCACCATCATGGGGTAAGGGTGTGGTCCTACGGCTGACCCAATGATGTAATGGGTATCCTCGGGGTGCGCAATCCAATACCTCATGGCTTCATTCGTTGCATCCTTAAGCGTTTTTGAACCCGTCTGCGCAGATCTTACCTCCGCCCCAAGCAACCGCATGCGTTCGACATTTGGCTTTTGCCGTTCCATATCCTCCGCTCCCATGAATACCGTGCAAGGCAAGCCTGCCCATGCACATGCTGTCGCGGTGGCAACGCCATGCTGCCCCGCACCTGTCTCAGCAATAATCCTGCGCTTTCCCATGCGCAAGGCAAGCAAGACCTGTCCCATGGCATTGTTGATTTTGTGGGCACCCGTGTGGGCAAGGTCTTCGCGTTTGAACCACACTTCCACGCCACAACGCTCACTCCAACGTTCAGCCTTTTGGAGTGGCGTTGGTCGCCCAACAAAGTCCCGCAACAAGTTGCTGTACGCTCTTTGAAATTTTGAATCTCCCCATGCCTCATTGAAGGCGGCCTCAAGATCAATGAAATTTTTCCGCAGCATTTCAGGAATGAACTGACCCCCAAATTCTCCGTAGTAGCCGTGTTTTATGATTGGATGATGCATTAGTTCGCCAATTGTTGAGTGAATTCTATGATTTGGCTTGGATTCTTGATCCCAGGGCTTGATTCCACTCCACTATTCAGGTCGAGCCAATCCACCCATGGAGGCAAATTCCGAAGCTCTTGTGACTCTTCTGTGCGCCCCAGGCCACCTGCCAAGGCGACTTGGACCCGAGGGGGACTCCATGAAATGAGAAGCTTCCTGTCAAAGGCTCTTCCTGTTCCACCGCCGCTGGGACCTGGCGTGTCAAGAAGCAGCCGATCTGTTTCAAGCCATATTGTGGGGTGGTCCGAATCCTTAACGGGATGCACCTGCACCACCTTTTTCCCCTGACGCTTGACTATACGTGCGTGCTCTGCGGCATAATCTCCATGAAGTTGAACGTGGGTACAGGCGAGGCCAGCAGATAAGGTTGATTCTAAGACATGGCTTTCTACACCTCGAACCACCCAATGTCGCTCAACGTCTGGGGCCCATTTTCGTGCAGCTTTCAGCATGGATTTGACCTCAGGCAAGCTCAAATGTCGCGGAGAGGTAGAACAACTAATTACTCCTATTGCATTCACGCCACAATCCAACACTGACTTTAAGTTGTCCATGGATGTCAGACCACAAATTTTAATCCTGTATTCCTTCATGTCGGTGGATTGAATGCATGAAGGTCACGGACCATTTTTGCGCAGGCCTTGTGCGGCAAGCTTGAACTTAAAAATGCATCGCCGATGAGAAATCCTGAATATCCCAATTGACGGACTCTCTCGATTTCGTCTGCAGTGCTGATTCCACTCTCGGCCACCCACAGCGCTTCTCGCGGCAACATGGTGACCATGGACTCAAACCTCCGAGTATCCGTCTCGAGCGTGGCGAGATTTCTCGAATTGACACCAATCATGTCAATCTCGGGAATCCAACGATCCAATTCTTCTTCCGCATGACATTCAAGCAACACCTCCATCCCCAAATCGTGAGCAACTTTGACCATCTCAATCACTTGCTCAGAATCTAAGAGTGATGCGATGAGAAGAATGACATCTGCTCCAGCTGCGCGTGCCTCGTGAATTTGATAAGGAAACAACATGAAGTCTTTTCGCAGAATGGGACACAAATGTTGGCTCCGAGCCAACCTGAGGTCATCCAATGACCCTTTGAAATGGTGCGGTTCAGTGAGGATGCTTAAGCCGCTGCATCCCGCCTGCATGTAGCCTCGAGTTGTTTCTGCCAAATCAGAATCTAGCCGGTAGTCACCCCTTGAGGGAGAAGCTCTTTTGTACTCAGCAATGATTCCATTTTTGTCTTTCCGTTGAAGGTATTCAACCATCGAAATGCAAGGGACATTGTAATGGGGAGAGGTCTTCAGCTGAGGCAGCGGCACGAGCTCGGTTTGAACTGGCACACTGCATTGCAACCCTGACAAGATGTTGTTGAGTGTCGAATTCATCGGTCAAGTAAGTCGTTAAGGTGGTCCATGGCATTGCCCGATTTCAAGAAAGCGAAGGCTTCCCGAAAAGCAGAATCAAGAGAAGAATCGGAATTCCATACGTCCAAAGCGAGGGCAGCATTGGCCGCCACCACTTGATTTTGAGCGGGCGTTCCATCTCCTTTGAGAATGGTCCGAATGATGGCCGCATTGCCCTCAAGCGTCTCAGCCCCTTTTAAAGCAGATGGTTCGACGTATTCCGTTCCAAAATCGCTGGCCGAAAGCATTAGAAAATGTTTTTTCGTGCTGAACACCCGCGTATCTGCCGTCAATGAAATTTCATCGTAACCATCCAAGCTGTGGGCGACGGCAGCCTGCACTCCCATGCGTTCCAAACTCCACGCGTAAAGACGTTGGGTGCGCAGATCAAATGTACCCGTCAACTGATGTGATGGCCGCGCCGGATTGCTCAGTGGACCTAAAATATTGAAAAGCGTCCTTACACCTAACGCGCGCCGCACCTGCGCGACATTCCTCATGGCAGGGTGGAAAAATGGCGCATGCAGAAAAACACTTCCGTCCCGTTCAAAGCATCTTTTGGCCTCTTCTGAAGTTCGCGGGAATTGGTATCCAAGCGCCTCGAGGACATTGCTCGATCCGCAATTGCTACTTACCCCGTAGTTTCCATGTTTTGTCACGGGGACACCCATTGCACTTAACAGGAGTGCACAAGTCGTGCTGATGTTAAAAGTGTCCTTCCCGTCACCCCCAGTTCCGCAAAAATCCATGCACGGGACTCCACCGAGGTCAACCAATTCACAGTGCTCAATCATGGCATCGCGAAATCCCATGATTTCATCAAGTTGTAGCTCCCTGTGATTCAGGGAAGCCAGAGTCGCAGCCAGATTTGTCTCCGACATGGCACCAGAAATCATGCGATGCATGACGTCGTAAGCCTCGTCGTGTTCCAAACCACGCATGTCATAAAGTCGATCTAGGTCACTCAACGTTTCTGGGTTTTAAAAAGTCTGCCATCATGTCTAAACCGCTCGGAGTCATGACACTTTCCGGATGGAACTGAACCCCCACCCAGGGATGATGCTCGTGCTCCATCGCCATCAGTATCCCTTCCGAATCCGTCCCAAGGGGAATCCAGTCCCGTGGAATTTCGTCCACAATCCAACTGTGGTAGCTGCCCACAGGAAATGGGCAAACGGGCCAATTGAAGTTGCGTGACGGTCGAACTTTTGTCATGCTTCGCAGCTTGCCATGTTTAGGACGATCCAAGAGTGCAAGGCTCCCCCCATGCACATGAGCAAATGCCTGCATCCCTAAGCAAACCCCCAGAGCCGGCGTTTTGTGAGGAAGCCGAATCAAACAGTCCAACAATTCTGGATGTGCCTCGGGTGTCGAGGGGCCAGGACCAAAAATGACGGCTCTCCAAGGTTCCTCGATG
The DNA here is from genome assembly GCA_002313415.1 of Flavobacteriales bacterium UBA1112. Taxonomy (GTDB): domain Bacteria; phylum Bacteroidota; class Bacteroidia; order Flavobacteriales_D; family Sanyastnellaceae; genus UBA11663. Next base: position 5,160 of record DCBH01000046.1, on the reverse strand, counting down.
AGGATGACCCCCTCTTTGGCCCGAACCACACGGCAAGGCGCAGATGTCGCCGATTCCACCAATGCCGCAAGGTTGTAGGTGAATGAATCGTAATTGTCAACAATGAGAATCTCTTTCCCTTCTTCAATCATCAGACTTGGCTTAGAATGTTTCTGCGAGATCCATGGCCTGCGCCAAAGCGCGAAGTTTCCCCTCAACCTCGTCCGCTTCTGACGATGGGACGCTGTCCATGACGATTCCGGCCCCTGCTTGGTAATGCAGATTGCCTTGGTATGAAAAGAAAGACCGAATCGCAATGGCGTGAATACAGTCCCCGTTTAGACCGTAACAACCCACCGCTCCTCCGTACAATCCACGAGCGTGCGGTTCGTGCTCAGAAATGAGTTCAATGGCCCGAAGCTTTGGCGCACCACTCAGTGTTCCTGCCGGGAATGTGTCCGCGAAAATTTTTGACGAATGCAACCCAGATTTCGCTTGAGCTTGAACGACACTTACAAGGTGAATGACATGGCTGAACAACTGCACTTCCTTCAATCGCTTAACCTCGCTGTTTTGGCAACTGCGATTGAGGTCATTGCGAGCCAAGTCAAGCAGCATCGTATGCTCTGCATTTTCCTTTTCGTCTTCAAGCAATTTGGCGATGGCACGTGCATTCTCTTCTTCCTTTTCCGTTCGCTTCACAGTTCCTGCGATGGGGTGAACCTCTGCTTTTTCGCCTCGAACAAGCAACTGCGCCTCCGGGCTTGAGCCAAAAATCCGACGTTTGCCATCGTCGACGTAAAACAAAAATGGACTGGGGTTGATGCTTCGCAGTGCCCTGTAAACCTGAAAGTCATCTCCTTTGAAAGCTTGGCTGAAATGCCGAGAATAAACGACCTGAAAAACCTCTCCTTCGCGACATTGTCGAATCCCCTTGCGTACAATGTCCTCGAATTGTGACCGGCTCAACGACGACATTTCCACCCCAGATTTCAAAAATGGGGGTGGCGCAGGTACAGGAGATGCAAGCCGCTTTAACAAATACGGCATCTTGGTGGATTCGCCCTCGGGACAAAATTCCCAACAGTCCAAAACCTGCTTGAAGTGATTAAAAATCATGACAAACCGGAAAAGAGAATACTGAACCAACTTCTCCTCAGGGTCATCCCCTGGGTGCGGATGACAGTCCTCATCCATCCCACAAACCGCCTCGAAATTTGTCGTTCCATACACGCCCAGAAATCCCCCTTTCTCCCGCGCGCCTTCACAATGAATGCCAGACATGAAGGTCTCGATGGCTTGGGCATACCCTTGGGCCTTGACCTCAGCTCGATTGAGAGATAATGTTTCCAACGGGTCGATTGCAACAACACTGTGAGCGTCTTCACGACTGTGATAATCCGTACTCTCGAATAAAATGGAGGTAGGCCCCTCGTCTCGCAGCAGCAAGTACGTTTGAACGGGCGTGAGTAAATCACAGAGTTGGCGATGATGATGAAGTGTGTAATTCATTTGAACAAAAAAACCCCCTCGGTTGGAGGGGGCAAACTGTAGCTGATTGGACAAAAATGTTCAGCACACAAAGGCACCCCTAAGGTCGAGGTACCAACGCCATTGAATGCTTTTCTTACCGAACATGCTTCGAAGGTAGAGCGCACACATCGGCCGACGAGGTCCAATTGCCACAAAAGGGAATATCAAAGCCCTGTGAATGTCCAAGATTGGTATGAGTTTGATTCATGTTTGGCTCGCTCACCAACACAATTCACCGTTGAGATTTTGAAAGCAATCATGGCTCAATTGTCAATCCTTGATGTTGAACCATAAAATCAAAACCAACAGACCACAAAGGCAAACCATCGACATTGGCGCTCCAAATGCCATGTCCTCCTCCTTGAATGGTGTGAAGCGTACACATGTTGCCATTGGCCAGGTATGTGGCATTGAGGGACAGCGCCTCAGAATAATTGACCGTAGCATCATTGGTCCCGTGGACAATCATCAAAGGCGCATCGTTGACATCAAAGCGCGACACACCGTCTAAAGCGGTTAAGACGTCCACTGACGCCCGTCCTCCCCAAAAATTCAGTACGGTCGCCACTTGAACTTCTTGGGACATGTTGGTCGACTCCAAGGTGGGATCTTGGATGACAGACAATTCACCGGTGTAATCCTCTGCTTCACAAGAACCCAGTGCAACAGAAATGAATGCACCTGCTGATCCACCCAAAACAGAAATGTGATTGACATCGATGTCATATTGATTTGCGTGACTCGCAATCCAACGAAGTGCCGCTTTCGCATCACGATTTGCAGGATACATGGCCAGAACTTGATCTGTATTCTGACCGGCAGGGATAAGATTCAATGCATTTAGCCATGCGTTGGGTACGCTTCCTCGTTGTCCTGCCAAACGATAATTGATGGAGAATACAACCCACCCTCGGGAGGCATATTCGTAGGACAGATTCACCAGTGATTGTTGCTCATTGCTTCCCCCAAAAAATCCCCCTCCGTGAACAATCATCATTGCCGGCCTGCTGGCCTGCTGGTTGTCCGGCAAGTACACATCCAATTCAAGAGACACCGTATCCAAAGTTGGACCTCCCCACCCATCGTGACTCAAACCCAATCCGAATACCACATTGTCTTCAAACAAGACATCAAATGTCGCATTGGCCCATACACTAGGCGTGGATGATTGACAATTTTGACCGAATTCTCCCAATGCAATCAAAACATCGATGACATTGACAACTCCATCCTCATTCAAATCCGCACCTCCGCAATCCAAGTCACATCCAAAATCAGACAACAAACTCAACACATCGTCAACTTCCACCCAACCACTTCCATCCAAATCACTGGGACATGAACTCAGGGCTGTTTGCGGTTTCCAAAGCAAAAAGAAAAAGCACAAAACGTAAATCCTCATTTTCAAACTTTTCATGTCAATGATGGTGGTATGACGAAAGTCCCAAATTTTACAGCAAAAATAAAACGGCCATTTTACTCACTGAACCCACAGGAATCGGCCGAACAACTTCAATCTGAATTTGATTTGAAAACCATCACTCACAGCTCAGACCAAAAACTGCGATCATCTGCAGCACGTCAGAAATTGTAATTGAGTCATCGCCATTGACATCAAATTGGCAGGAAGATGAGCAACCAAAATCCCCGAGCAGAAGAAGGACATCGGCGATGCTCACAACGAGGTCAGCATCCAAATCTTCGAGACAAGACTCCTCCTCCGGACTGGGTCCGTCGTTGAAGGATAAAAATTCAGCAGCAAATTGAATTTGAGCTGGATTGACGCCATGTCCTGATTCTCCGCGCACAAGAACAACATCTCCGCCTAAGTAAGAAAATGCAACCAGATTGCTGCCCTCCACATCCTCAAAAGGGACAGGTGGTCCAAGATGACCTTGCTGCAATGCAACACGATGGATGGCCATTTCAGCTGGCAGAAATACGTTGCCCACGGCTCCCCCGCCCGAATAGGGAATTACAGGGTCGTTGGAATTGCAAATCGACAGATATTTTTTGCCAAGCGCCGGCGAGATTGCTTGGTCATACCCGCAGAAATCAAGAACTGGATTGGTCATGCCTGAAGGACGGTGGAAAGCCCCTTGGTGATGTTGGGCTTGATTCATTTGTGATACGATTGAAACAAAGGCATCGATGCTCGGCATGGCAAGCTCAATGAAGGCTTGATTCACAAGTCCCGCGCCATTGGAAAGACCCACAAGGCGAATGTGTGAATCATTCACATTGTCAAAGGCCAACAGCTGTGAAATCAAATCAGACAGCATGTCAATGTCAGGTGCATCACTGCTCTCTCCACAAAGGTTCCACGAATTGAGGTAACCAGTTGGTGCGATGACAATGTGTTCAGGCATGATTGCTTCGGCAAGATTCAGCATTCCTGGACCATTGCCCCCGTTGCCATGCAACATCACACCCACTGGAAATCCGCCATCAGGAGGAGTTGAAGCGGGGATGAATGCCTCCACGGGATAATTCCATCCGTCAGGCTCCTGTTCCCAAGCATAATGCAAACTCAGGTCTTGTGCTCCGGAGAAATTTTGACCCCAGGTAAGTAGAGGCAACAAGACGGTGAGAACCGTAAGCCCTGTTTGTTTGCATCTGGCTGATGTCAAGGACACCAGAAGAAGCCATCGAGGAGAATACACCATCGT
>DCBH01000046.1:0-587 GCA_002313415.1 Flavobacteriales bacterium UBA1112 | reverse complement strand
TGACACGAGTTGGTCAGAGAACAGGGAGATGACTTGGCCGAGGCTTCATTCCAAACGGCTGAACAACTCCTTAAATATGACGTCCAGATTCTGATTTTTGGCCTCCACGGCCCAATGCAACGTCCCAATTTCGCAATCCACAAAACGCATCGATGTCAACGTTGCCCCTTGTTCGCACAATTGGTTGACAATGACCACGCCCTTCGCGCCAGACAATTTGCCCGCATCCACAATACTTGACTCATCGTGCAATCCATTCATGTTTAAGTGCTGCTCTGAGCTTACCACATCCAATGCTTGTCGCTCTAACACCTGAAACCCTTTCATCAGTCTGATGCCCACGGACGCCTCAAGAACTGAAGTGCCACCAGAGCCATTGCACGGATCATTTTGGGTGGCCACCACAAAAATGTTGGAACCCAAAGCTTCATTTGTCTTGACCTCTACAAGCAATGGGCGGTTCTCCTTGGTGAATGGAACCAAGTGATAATGGAGATTCCGCGGATATGTAAACAACCAGCCCATCGGAAGGATTAAAAAACTCCCCATCAACGCCTTGAAATTGATGCGGACGTCTTTCGGAGCGT
>DCBH01000043.1 GCA_002313415.1 Flavobacteriales bacterium UBA1112 | reverse complement strand
ATCGCGACTGCGTTCAATGCGAAGCTGGAGCGAATACATCCAAGTACCGAAAATCATCCATCCCAGCACGGCAGGGTAGAAAGCCGCGCGCAATGCGCTGTCCAAGTCGTAACTGCTGAAGGCGGGATTCCCTCCTTTGCCTGGATGAAGGCTCTCGGTGAATCTTGGAAGCACCATGAGTAGGACAACGAGCAGGCAGAAGCCGAACAAATTGTACACAGCAGAGAGCCGCGACCGCAGTTTGACATCTTGAATGGAGGCGCGAAGGACCAAGTAGCCGGCATACACCATGACTGTGACAAATGCGCCATTCAGTTGAGGGTCATCTACCCACCACGCTCCCCAGGTGTAGCGTGCCCATAGACTTCCCGTAAGCAATCCCAAAACCCCAAACCAAAGCCCCACCTTGACGGAAGACACCGCACGTCGGTCGCGGTCCAAGTCGCCACCCATGCGCAGGGTGCGTATGCTTTGGGCAAAACTGATTCCCATAAGCAAGAACATGGTAAACCACATTGGAACATGCAACATGAGGTTGCGAATGCTCTCCATGATGTTGGGCTGAAAGGGGTAGTGAAAGCCCAAATCTTCTGGCTCCAAGTTGGCCACGAGTTTCTCTTGGGGCGGGAGCTGCGCTTTGCTTGACACTTCAAGGCCTGAGGCAAAAAATCCATTCGCAAAGCTTACGGTTCCGTCTCGTTTGCCATTGACAAACACATCAAAACTCGGCGAGGGCACAAATTTGGGAAGCGACACTCTGCACTTGAGGTGTGTGTCATCAAGCGCTTTGATTGAAGTTGCTGGAATGACGTTACTCTCTCTGCGCAAAAACACTTGAGGCGAGGATGTCAAAAAGTGGGTTCCGTGACCGAAGATTTCCATCTCAAAGATGCCGCCGCTTTCGCTGACATCAGAGCGGGTCATCCGGACGTCTTCAATTCCTGGACCCAACGGTATCGCAAACGTCATAAAAAGGGTATACGCGAGTAACAACAACCCAATCGCACGAATGGCCCAAACGAGTCGAGAAGTGGTTTCCTGAGAACGGTTCATGACGCACGCCAAAGGTACGGGAATAGCACGGCCCCAAAGACCCCTGTGCCCGCTGCCAATGACCCAAGAAATGCGAAGTTGTGCCATGTGTCGGCCAACAAGACGCCTGACATCAATTCGCTTCCCAACGTTGTGGAAACCAAAACAATTGGAAGGACCAGTGGCAATCCGAGCACCGCGGTCAATCCAAATCCTGCACCCGCACGAGCCGCAATCAATGCAAGCAAAGTCAATGTGGAACTAAGCGCAAAAGCCGTGAGCACCATTCCTCCGATGAATCCAGCGAGGCGCGCGCCATCGAGATTGGCCCATCCCAGAAGCAATCCCATGAAGAACACGACAAGACAAGCCAAGCCGGTCAGCACAATCATGTTGTGGAGTGTCCTGGCAAGCATAAAATGCAGAGGGTTTACAGTCGTCCTCAAATAAGCCAGCACTTCACTGCGATCCTCCTCCAAGGTGCGACTTACACCATTGAATGCTGTGAACAGAAGGATGATCCACGCCAATGCATTCCAAGCCTCGGGCTCAGGCCGTCCTTGCACAACCTGATATGCGGCATATACGGTGGCAATGGCAAACAAAATGAGGCCGGCGATGCTGTGCTGAGCCCGCACATCGCCTTTCCAAAAATGCCGAAACAAGTACCACGTCTCTCGCATGGCAAGTCAAACGATGGAAAGGGGTTTGGCAACTTTGGCAAACAATTTGGCCATGTTTCGGGCATCTTCAATGGCCCGATGTTGAGTCCCATCAAAGCTGAGTCCCTCCATGTCGAGGGCGTTTTTCAGGCCAATCTGATTCTTGGAGCCCTTCCATCTGCTGTAATGCCTTTGCAGGCAGGCCCAATATTTGAGCCATGGCAAATCCATGCGGTGCAGTCTGGCGTCATTGGCAAATTGACGTCGGTCAAATTCTCCCCAACTCATCAGCATGGAGCGTTTATCCTCAAAACCGGTCCAGTCTTCAAACATTTCGATGGCCTCGTCAAACAGTGGAGCGTCTTCAATGTCCTCTTGCACAATGCTCGTCAGTTTCGTGCAGAAGGGGCTGATTTCGGGGTGAAGTTTGGGGCGAACAAATTGGCAGAAGTCATCGACAATCTCGAGATGTTCATTGAGCTTCACCGCGCCAATTTCAATGATTTCCACCGTTCTCGGCCGGCGACTCCGCCAGCATGTGGCCTCCAAATCGTAAACGATAAATTGACGGTCGCTCATCTGATTCAAAGATACGTTGTGCTTTTGGCGGTCGGTTCCTGTTGTGAACAAGTGGCACTTCTCGGTGCAGTTTTACGTTCCTTTGCTGCCCATGAACGTGCAGAAACCTTTTCCTCGTCTCGTTGTGTTGAGTGGTGCAGGGATGAGTGCAGAATCCGGAATTGCTACGTTTCGAGGCGCTGACGGGCTTTGGGAAGGGCATCGAGTGGAAGAGGTCGCATCACCTGAAGGCTTCCAAGCCAATCCGGAATTGGTGCTCGAGTTTTACAATCAGCGCCGCCGCCAAATTGTTTCTGCGGAGCCCAATGAAGGCCATCTCGCGCTTGCCCGTTTGGAAGCCATTTTTGATGTCAGCATCGTCACCCAAAACGTGGATGACTTGCACGAAAGGGCAGGCAGTTCCAAAGTCATGCACCTCCACGGCGAAATTCGCAAAGCACAATCAATACGGAACATGAATGTTGTTGTGGATTTGCCCGGTACGGAATTGAATGTGGGAGATCAGGGACCTGATGGTGCTCAGCTTCGTCCACACATTGTTTGGTTTGGGGAGGCTGTTCCCATGATGGATCAAGCTCTCGATGTGGTTGCTTCTGCCGATGTCGTCATTGTTGTAGGAACGTCACTTCAAGTCTATCCCGCAGCTGGATTAGTTGACTACGTGCCTGCCAATGCATCCATTCATGTGGTGGACCCCAACACTCCACTGGAGGAGAGTCACAGAGTAACGGTGCACCGTTGCGGAGCTGTGGAAGGCCTCACAGCCCTCGAGTCTCAATGGTTTGAAGAGCATGGGTGATTGCTCATGCCTCACCGCACGCGCATCCGCCAAGCATTCGGTTGGGTTGACGTCACCGGCTTTTCGTTTGTCTTAGAAGGCAGTCGGTCCACAGCTCCGAGAATCAATTCTACTGCGGTTTCATCGTCGCAAGGGAAGGGTCTTTCCAATTCTTCAGGCGAAAAATGTTGAGCAACAAAACCTGTATCAAAGTTTCCTGAACGGAAAGCCTCGTGATTCATCGCAAAGTAGCCGAATGAAAGGGTGGTATCTACCCCGTGAATTTCGTAGTCATCAATGGCTCGAAGCATGCGTTCGATGGCTGCATCCCGAGTGGGTCCATGAGTACACAGTTTTGCAAGCATGGGATCGTAATGCATGCTTACTTCACCACCCTCAGCGACTCCATCGTCAACACGAACACCCGAGCCGACTGGTGGTCGATACCGCGAGAGCGTCCCCGTGCTGGGCAAGAATCCACCAGCAACGTCCTCAGCGTAAACTCGCAATTCGAGGGCATGTCCCTGAATGTTTAAATCGGCTTGCTCGAACGAGATGGGGTGTCCCTCTGCGATTCGAATTTGTTCTTTCACCAAGTCCACACCCGTGATCAATTCTGTCACTGGATGTTCCACTTGCAAACGGGTGTTCATTTCGAGGAAAAAGAACTCCCGCGAGGCGTCGACCAAGAACTCAACGGTTCCAGCTCCCACATAATCGCATGCTCGAGCTACCTCAATGGCGCACTGTCCCATTTCATCTCTCATTGCGTCGTCAAGCAGGGCAGAGGGGGCTTCCTCAACCACCTTTTGATGGCGACGTTGGATGCTGCATTCGCGCTCAAACAAATGGACCGCGTTGCCATGAGTGTCGCACAACACTTGGATTTCGATGTGTCGCGGTTGTTGTACCAAACGCTCAATGAAAACAGCGCCGTCTCCAAATGAACGTTCAGCCTCTGAGATGGCTCGTTGCAATTCGTTTTCCAGAGACGAGGGATCATGAACGGCTCGCATTCCCTTTCCTCCACCGCCTGCACTCGCTTTGATGAGGAGTGGAAAGCCAATGCGTTCTGCTTCGCGTTTGGCTTCATTCGGGTCGGATATGGCACCCTCTGTGCCAGGAACCATGGGGATATTACGTGCCGAAACGGCATCTTTGGCCGCCAGTTTTGAACCCATCACCCGAATCGCGTGTGGCTGAGGTCCCACAAAGCGAATGTTTGCGCGTTCTACGGCTTCTGCGAATTCGGCGTTTTCACTTAAAAAGCCGTATCCAGGGTGAATGGCATCTGCTCCTGTTTTTATGGCAGCGTCAACGATTCGATCGATGAGGAGGTAACTTTCGTTGCTTGGCGCGGGGCCAACACATATTGCCTCGTCGGCAGCCAAGACGTGAGGGGCTTGCGCATCGGCTTCGCTGTAGACAGCCACAGTTGAAATTCCCATATCGCGTGCTGTTCGAAGGACTCGGACCGCGATTTCCCCACGGTTGGCAACAAGCAGTTTGGTGATGGGACGGATTTTGGCGGAATTCATGTCATCAACATTGAAAGGTCGAAGATAGGGGCGAGGCCTCCGCGGCCGGGCATGAAAAAAGGGCAAGCGATTCTTGTCGCACCGCTACAACCGCATACCCTTGCTGCCTTCCGGCCCTGGGGGGTTCTGCGGGAGCTGGTCGCAAGAGACTTGCCCCAGTACAAAGATATGCACGTTGCGTGCCTACCTTGCAGGTCATGTCACATTTCAATGTAACAAGCTTGTACGGCGTGGTCTGCGCAGTTGTGAATTTTGTCTTGCTCGTGGTTTATTATCTGGTGAACATCAACCTCTTGGTGGAATGGTATACAAGTGTTTTGGCCTTGATTGTCACAGCGGCTTTTCTTTTTGCGGGAACGGTGGCCGCCAGAAATGCACAGGAAGGGTCATTTTCCTTTGGACAGGCGTGGATGGCTTCCATGACGGTGGCCTTCGTCGCTCAATTTTTGGGCGCAGCTTTGACGGTGCTTTTGTATGAAATCATTGCACCAGAGTTGCCCAGTCTTTTGGAGCAGATGACGTTGGAAAAGACCCGAGAAATGATGGAAGGTTTTGGGATGAGTGCTGATTTGTTAAAGATGCAAATGAGAGAAATTAAAGAGGCGATGAAAGAGGCGTATACAGTGAAGGGTTTGACTTTGAATGCGGCTGGAGGAATGCTCATGTGGGCAATTGTATCTCTTATTGTCGCCGCTGTCACAAGACGAAACCTGAATTCAGAATTCGCGTAATGCAAAATATGCAAGGTCATCCCACATTGGACGTTTCGGTCGTGGTGCCTCTTCTCGACGAGCAAGACAGCCTTCGTGAATTGAAAAAAGGCATTGACGGCGCACTCAAAGGACTGGAATACGAAGTCATCTTCGTTGACGACGGCAGCGAGGACTCATCTTGGTCAGTCATTGCTGAACTGCACGAGTTGCAACCTGATTCAGTTCGAGGCATTCGCTTTGTGCGCAATTATGGCAAAAGTGCAGCCCTTCAAAAAGGCTTTGAAGCTTCGCGTGGTGCAGTGGTGTTTACAATGGATGCCGATCTCCAAGATGATCCTGCCGAGCTTCCCGCGATGCGACAGCAATTGCTTGACGATGACCTCGACCTTGTGAGTGGATGGAAGAAGAAGCGCCACGACCCAATGAGCAAAACGATTCCAACCAAACTTTACAACTGGGCAACTCGTCGAATCAGCGGCATCCACCTTCACGATTTCAATTGCGGACTGAAGTGCTACCGCTGGCACGTAGTCAAAGCAATTGAAGTACAAGGGGAGATGCACAGGTACATTCCCATGTTGGCCAAAACAGCTGGTTTTGACAGAATCGGAGAGAGGGTCGTGACTCACCATGCTCGACCTTATGGTGTAAGTAAATTTGGCTTAGAGCGTTTCACCAATGGCCTGCTCGATTTGATGACCGTCTGGTTCATTGGTCGCTTCGGACGCAAACCCATGCATTTTTTTGGGTTCATAGGTCTCATGATGTTTTCAATCAGTTCGATTTTGTTCTTGGCCATTGGAGGCTACAAATTGTGGGCGTTGGCAAACCAGCTTCCGGCCAAAAATCTGGCTGATCTCAGCTGGTTCTACGTGGCACTCACGGGGATGATTTTGGGTGCTCAATTTTTCCTTTCCGGCTTCTTGGCTGAAATGCTGTCGCGCAACAATTCAGAGCGCGCGAATTACGCCATTTTGGCGCGCTTGGAAGGCGAGGCCTGACTCATTGTGCAATAAAATCGACTTGTCACTCTGCAATCACTGCAGAGCCGAGAACTTCGTCTCCTTTTGTGCCGCCATACCAAGCGGCGAATTGTCCAGCAGCGATGCCGCGTTGGGGCTTGTCAAAATCCATGTACCACTGATTCTCTTTTCCACACACAAGACGACCCGTTTGCAACGGCTGGCGATAACGAATCCGCAGTCCCAACTCTTCTTCAGATCGCCCAAAATTTGCCATAGGATTGACCCAGTGTGGATGTTCCAGTTTCAGTGCCGTTCGGTACAATCCGGGGTGACGATCACCTTGACCCACAAACACAGTGTTCGTTTGAATGCAGGTTCCAAGAACAAACAAAGGTTCGGGCTTTCCACCTACATGTAACCCTTTGCGCTGTCCCACGGTGAAGAAATGAGCACCGTCATGTTGACCCACCACAGCCCCCATGTCTGGCTGCAATGGATACGGTTGCGCCCTTGATGACAAATCGCTCTTCACGCGCTTGAAAACCTCATGTCCTTCATCGACCTCGACAATGTCGCCTCGTTTTACGGCTAATTTTTGTTGCAAGAATTCGGGCAAACGAACTTTTCCAATGAAGCAAAGCCCCTGAGAGTCTTTCTTATTTGCAGTAGGCAAATTGAGGCTGTGCGCAATCTCCCGTACTTTTTTCTTGTTCATTTCTCCCACAGGAAAAAGGGCTTGTCCAAGCTGATATTGATTCAATTGGCAGAGGAAATAGCTCTGATCCTTGTTGTCATCAAGGCCCGTCAAGAGATGGTGAATGCCATTGGTGTCCGTCAATCTTCTGCAGTAATGACCAGTTGCGACAGCCTCTGCACCCAATTTGAGCGCCGCTTCGAGAAAAAGGTCAAACTTGACCTCACGGTTGCAAAGAATGTCGGGGTTGGGGGTTCGTCCAGCTTCGTATTCCGAAAACATGTAGTCCACAATGCGCACTTTGTATTCTGCACTGAGATCCATGACTTGGAAAGGAATTCCCAAATGGTCAGCCACCAGCATGGCGTCATTGGCATCGTCAATCCAAGGGCACTCGTTGTTGATGGTGACACTCTGGTCATTCCAATTCCTCATAAACAGTCCAATCACGTCGTGACCTTGCTTTTGAAGCAAATGGGCTGCGACGCTTGAATCCACACCACCAGACAAGCCAACAACGACTCTCATGAAACAAAGGTAGGTGCGCAACTTGGTGCAATTGTTGGTTTTGGCACGGATTTCCCCGACCTTGAACAAAACCCTTTTGGGCGTGAGGCAACCCTCGGAATAAGCCTGCGTCAATCAAACGGCCAACGTCATGCACGAAGCAGAATTGCGCCCTTACATCGAAGCCTGTCAACTCGGCGAACGCCGGGCGCAGCGCTTCATCTTTGAGCGGTACTATCGCTTGATGTTCGGGGTGTGCCTCCGTTACATGTCCGATCCGGACAGCGTGCAAGACATTGTGCAAGAAGGGTTTCTCAAAGTGTTTAACAACATCGAGGGGTATACCTTCAAAGGTTCTTTCGAAGGCTGGATGCGTCGCATCATGGTCAATACGGCAATAGACGCCATACGTCGCAGAAATGCGGCGGGATGGGTTCTCGGGGACGAGGAGTCTTTTGAGCCGGCAGACGATGATGGAGAATGGGAGATGGAAGAGGAAGAAGACGTCAAGTTCACCGTGCATGATGTGTTGGATGCCATGGAGCATCTTACCCCCATGTATCGAGCGGTGTTCAACCTCTATGTCTTTGACAACCTGGGGCACCAAGAGATTTCAGATCGATTGGGAATCAGCGTTGGAACGTCGAAGTCGAATCTTGCCAAGGCAAGAAGAAACCTTCGAGTATTGTTGTTGACTCAAAAAGGAAAAGACCATCATGTCTAGTGATCATCCGTTTGACGACCATATGAAGAACACCTTTGACCGCTTCGAGCCAGACGTCCATGCGAATTGGAATGAATTCGAGCAGTCATTGAAGTCGTCCTCACCTGCAACTCCTTCAGTTGCCATGAAGTACACTTTTGGCCGGTGGGCAGTGGCCACAGCAGTGGTTGCTGGTGGGGCGTTGATGTGGGTGGTCAAACCCATTGTGGAACAGGCATTGACCGAGGACGCAACTGTGGAAGGCACATCTGAGCCTGTGGGAATTCAAGGCGATGTACAGTCGTTCGATGAAGCTTGGGCAGAATTCACAAGCATTTCCGAGGGTTTTGCGGAGGATTTGATGTCCGTCGAGTCCATGCCCGAGCCCAGCGATGAGTCGCAGTTTACGCAAAGCGAGTCCACTGCGATTGAATCCAACCTGAATGAAGGCTCCATGTCCAGCGGCATGTACGAGACTGCAGACGATGAAATTGTAGGGAACGAACCTGAGGAGGAACGCACCAATCGATTGCTTGCTGAGTTGCCCTTTGACGCTTCATTGCGCGAAGCATGTGAAGGTGTTGAGGTTTCATTCAATCTTTCTGGTTTGGATCGAACCATGAGTTTTCTGTGGAATTTTGGGGACGGTCATTTTTCGAATGATCCTGCCCCAAGGCACACATTTACTCGCCCAGGAACCTATGACATCACTTTGTCTGTCCGTCCTCAAGGTGAGGGCAGCATCAGCACGCGTACGATCCAAAACATGATTACTGTGTTGCCCAAGCCTGAAGCATCTTTCGCATGGGCGTTTCCTTCCACCGTAAACGGAAACCGTGTTCGTGTTCAGCTCAAGGACTTGACACCTGACGCGACTTCTTCGCAATGGGTCATCAATGGCGAGGGTTCGCGAAAGGGATTGGTGCAACTGGAAATTCCAGGGGTTTACCCAGTTCATTTGGTGGCAAGCAACCGACACGGATGCTTGGATGAAGCTCACCACGACATTACCATTGGTGATCGCCACGGTTTGTTGGCACAAGCGCGTTTTAGTCCCAACGGTGATGGATATTACGATACATTTTTACCTCATGGCTTAAGAGACATGGATGGAACTTGGGAAATGGTCGTCGTGAATCGAAAGGGCCAAGAGGTGTATCGCACCTCCAATGCGGATGAACCTTGGGACGGATCCTTGCCTGATGGGGATTCAGTCGTGGACCGTGCGACTTACACATGGACGGTGCGCTGCTTGGATTCAGACGGCACGCCAAGGCTGTTCACCGACCGCCTGCGCATCGAGCTCTAAAGTTGCTGACAGTGCTCTTGTTCTTTACGTGAACATATGCAGTCAAAAGGCAGACGTTCACGACACTCATTTGGCCTATTTTTACGAAGAATAGAAGTGACATGAACGTTCAACTTTTGAAGTCAACTGCAATTTGTGTTTTGTTCCTGTGCACAGCAGGGGGTATGAATCTTTGCGCTCAGGAGGGCATTGTCATTCCAATTTCATTGGGAGGAGAACAGGTTGTGGATTGCAACGCGGGTGAAACCATCTATTTCACAGACGACAACAGTGGTGGAACAGATTTTCAAGACCCTTACTCAAACCAAGATTATACAATCACGTTGTGTCCAAGCGAGCCGGGTGATGCTGTGCAAGTGAACTTCTTGTCGTTTGACATTCAAACCAACGCCAACCCCAACAACAATGACGTGCTGTACGCCTTCAATGGAGACAATGTGGGTGCTGATCTTGTTGGAGCTGGAACGGGAAACTCATTTCTTGGAGTAAGCATCACGGCATCCATTGACAATCCAACGGGTTGCGTCACGTTTCAATTCAACGTCAACAACAATGCCACAGGTGGTGATCAAGGTTGGGTTGCAGAGGTGTCTTGCGTGACGCCTTGTTCCTATCCGGAGGCAGGCATTGCTTTGGTAAGTCCTGCACCTTTTCCCGAAAGCGTCACAAGTGTGGGCGTGTGTCCTGACGAGGTTGTGACCTTTGATGCCAGTGGATCTTCGCCGGGAGCGCCAGAGTTTCCTGTGGACTCTTTGATCTGGAATTGGGGTGATGGTACAGTGGAAACCACTGCAGTCACGGATGGACTTCAGGCGGGACACAGTTACAATACGCCAGGAGAGTATATCGTCACACTGGTGGTCCAAGACATCAACAATTGCAACAGTACCAACCTGCTGCCGCATCAGGTGTTGGTCTCCACCATTCCGATTTTCAATACGGAGGTAACCACACCCTTGTGTGAGGATGCGCCAGGGTTTCTGAATGGAAACCCCGTTCAAAGCGTGACATGGACCGCTTTGCCGCCAGTCGGGGTCTCCGAATTGGCCGATCTTCCTGACGCGACGGGTGTCGCGTTCACGTCGGAGTTGTTCATTGATTTTTTTAATACAGAACAAGTCCTTGAAGATTGTGAAGACATCGAGTTGATCACGGCCAACATCGAACACAGCTTCATCGGTGACCTGAGTTTCTGGGTCACATGTCCCGATGGAACGGAGGTCTTGCTCATGGACAACGGGGCGTCAGGCGGTCCAGACCCGACGGGGTGCACCCCGAATGATTTGGGATTTAATAATCTCGGCATCGTCGATGTTGAGGGCTTCGATTATTCGTGGAACATGGATGCGGAGTGGGTATTGGATGACGCAAACAACCCTAATGCCGGCGATCCAATGCCGGCAGGCACCTATTTGCCATGTGGTGATTTGTGTGATTTTGTCGGATGCCCCTTGAATGGGATATGGACGTTCAACGTCATTGACCAATGGGCTGCAGACAACGGAACCTTGTTTGAATGGGGAATCGACTTCAATCCAGAGATTGTTCCAGGCATCACGACTTTTACTCCAGTCATTGGTCTCGAAGCTGACAGTTCGTTTTGGCACCCAGTGGATGAACTTGACAACATTCTGACTTCATCAGACCTCGGTGTTGTAGAAGTCAGTGAGGATGGCAACTACGTCGACCTTTTGTTTCCCGATCCAGGAACCTTTGAATTTGGTTACGTTGTATCCAACAATTTTGGCTGCACTTGGGACACCACCTTAACCATTGAAGTGATTGACAACCCTGGGACATTCATCACTGCGGGACCCGACCAAATTTTTTGCAGCAATCCCGTGGCTTTGTTGGGGGGACTCGACGACGGCGGAGCCTCAGCCTGTGGCGGTGATGCAGGCAGCTTTGAGCTTTGTTTGGGCAACAACGAGAATCAAACTTTCACATATTGTCCAGACAATCCCGGGGATGGAACCATGATGAGCTTAAACTTTTCTGGGGGCTTTTTGGAAACGTGTTGTGATTTCATGTCTGTTTACGACGGTGCCGACGCTACTGCACCACTCATCACAACGACAAATGGAGACTTTACAGGGGTCAATTTCATGGCGTCCAATCCTTCGGGGTGTTTGACCATTGTTTTGACCTCAGATGGCTCGATTGGATGTGGGTCAGGCAACTATGAACCGCTTGAATTCTGCGCGACATGTGCTGGAGGAAGTGACGTTTGTTCCTACGATTGGTTGTGGGAACCCGCAGAATATTTGGACGACAATACACTCGCTCAACCTACGGTGATTGACTTTGATGGGAGTCCAACAGAATTTACGCTTTATGTCGAGCCCGTTGGATTTGACAATTGTCAAGCGACAGACGTGGTGCTTGTGGAGCCGGGATTTGACTTTGATGTGGATTTTTCTCAGCCGTCTTGCTTTGCGAATGACGGGGTGATTTCTGTAGAAATTTTTGAGGACGCCAACGCGCCTGAAGGTCCATTTACCGTGGAGCTTTATGAGGCAAATTCAGGTTCAGCACCCATTGATGAGCAAGTTTGGGACAACCTCAATGATTTTTACAAAGACGATCTCGTGCCAGGGGATTACACCATTGTTGTTTACGACGACAATGGGTGCGTGTACAATTTCCCAATCCTCTTGGACGATCCGTTGCCTTTGACCCTCAACACTCCTTCCAATCAGGTCATTTGTCTCGGTGGGACGGCGACGCTCGAAGTCTCTTCAGATCAAGACCCACTGAATGTCTGGACTTACGTGTGGGACAATGGTCTTCCCAATGGACCGCTTCAACAAGTTTCACCGAGTGTTTCGACCGGATATACAGTTCAAGGATTTGACGTCAATGGGTGTCCCACGCCTGAATACTCGGTAGGAGTCAATGTGCTGTCGGCGTTGAATGCCGACCTCGTGGCCTCGGATTTTTTATGCAGTGGGGAAGAGGCTTATCTCGATGCCTCTGCTTCGAATGGTGGTTCGGGTTCGGGATACACGTATACCTGGACTTTTGAGGGCAACATCTTAAATCAATCGGAAGAGTCCATTTGGGCTATGCCACCAAGTACAGGTTCGTATTGTGTGACAGTGAGTGACGATTGTGAAACTCCCCCTGCGACAACATGCTCTGAAGTCGTCTTGGAGAGCCCCGTTCCGATTGTTTTCTCTGCCGACACCACGGAGGCATGCGGGACTGGTACGTTCCTGTTCACCAATGAGACAGATCCGTCCTTGATCACTTCAAGCTTGTGGGCATTTGGAGATGGGACGTATGCCGGGGAGTCCAACACGGTGAAAACTTTCGGGCAGCCTGGGTTTTACGACGTCGCACTCACAGTGACGTCGATGGCCGGTGGATGTGAGTATACCCAAGTTGAGGAAGCTTACATCAACGTGTATCCCCTACCAGATGTCGGATTTTTTGCAGGACCTCAGCCGATTCGAGCTCCAGATACAGAAATCACCTTTGACGGATACTCTTCGGCCAACGTGGTTGAATGGTTTTGGACATTCAACACGTTTAACCCCATTGGATTCAGCTTTGAACAAGATCCTGTTTTTGTATTTCCTGCGTCGGAGGGAGGGATTTACCCCGTTCAATTGCAAATCACTGATGCCAACGGATGCGTGAATGTGGTGAATCGTCAAATCGAGATTCAGAGCATGTTCAATTTGTTCATTCCGACGTCATTTACACCCAACAACGACGGATACAACGATGCATTCTTCGTGGAAGGAACGGACATTGATCCAAATCGTTTTGAGTTTGAAATTTGGAACCGTTGGGGAGAACTGATTTGGAGTACGACAGATCCGACTGACTCGTGGTACGGCCAAGTTGGTGAAGACGGACAACACTATGTTCCAAATGGTCCTTACTCTTACCGCATCGAGGTTCACAGTCTCGAGGAAGAGAGCTTTCGGAAGGAAGTCTTTGGCGTAGTCACAGTCATACGTTAATTGTCAAAACGCATTGACAAAAAAGGGCGCCCTAGCGTAGACTTTTTTATCCAAGCGCCTCATTCATGGGCGGCGAGCAAAGCATCCATCGTTCCAGTGGCAACACTGTGATAATTGGGGCGGGCCTCTTTGTAGATTTCACGGGCAAAATCGGCCTGACCTGTTTCAACCAGTCCCTGGTAAATCGGCGTCAAAAATTTGCGGCGACCGACCTCAACCAGAAATGAGCGCAAGCGTTCGTAGGCTGGCGTGTACTGGCTTCGCACAGATTGTTCTAACCAGGCAAACAACACCTCGTTGTTGCCTGTGCTGTTAATGTCCCAAGCTGCATCAAGTTCTGCCAGACGTGAAGCTTCCGTATTGTCCGGCAGATTGGAGAGGAAGCGATAACGTTCTTGGTACAACCAATCGGACCAGGGGAGTTCGTCTGAAGTTGTTTCCCCTTGAATCCATGCGTTCAATGCGGCATCAACGCGTTCAATGCGGTCACTGGATACTTGAGGGCAGTTTGGTGGAAGCCCTTTGCCATCCACCCACGCAGAAACATTGACTTGATCTCTCAACCTTGATGTGTTGAGCAAATGCGTATTGAGGTACTCGAGAAAAAGGTCCGTATCCATCACTTGGAAAGCGTGGGTGGTGAAGTACGTCTTGAGAAAAGCATCAAAGGCCTGTCTGCCCACGGTCTCCTCGAGCAAACGAAGAAAGAAGTAGCCTTTGTCGTAGGCAATGGCCGTCATGCCGTCGTCGGGGTCGCGATCTTTCAGATGAAGACGAAGGTGCGTGTCGTTGGGATTCACATCCATGATTGCATCAACTTCGTCAACCAGGCCTTGGTAGCTCAAGGTGCTCAGCATTTCGCTGATGTCTCGACCATATACGGCCTCCATGATGCGTTGCTCGAAGTACACAGTGAAGCCTTCGTTCAACCAAAAATCGTCCCACGTTGCGTTTGTCACCAAGTTGCCACTCCAGCTGTGGGCCAACTCGTGAGCCACAAGGCTGACCAAACTGCGGTCACCAGCGATGATTGTGGGGGTTGCAAAAGTCAAGCGCGGGTTTTCCATTCCTCCAAAGGGAAAAGCTGCTGGCAAAACCAACAAATCATAGCGTTCCCAGGCATACTTGCCGTACAGTTCTTCAGCCGCCACGAGCATGTCTTCCATTTCAGAGAACTCGAATTGAGCGGCATCGATGAGGTCGGATGTGGCATATACACCGGTGTGTTCTCCTACGCTTCTGAACTCCACGTCACCCACAGCAAGTGCAAGTAGGTATGAGGGAATGGGTTGTTCCATCACGAAGTCATAATGTCCATTTTTGGATTTCTCCGTGGGATTGACGGCACTCATCAATGCCATCAAATCGGAAGGAACTTCCACATGTGCTTCATACGTGAAGCGAATCCCGGGGCTATCTTGACATGGCACCCACGTTCGAGCTAAGATGGCTTGACTTTGAGTGAAGAGGAAGGGTGCATCGCCCTCGACCCAAAGAAAGGCCGCAGCATTCGGAGATGTGGTGTAGGACACACTTACTTTTTGGGTCTCTGATGTGACGGGAATGCTCAAGGGCTGACCCAAAAAAGGACGTGTTGGTCCCAATTCAAAACGAGATTCCACACCATCGACAGTCACACCATGAATGTCCAAGTCCCGGCTGTCCAGCAACAATCGATTGGCATTGGCCGAAGCTTGAATGGTGTATGTGGCGGTAGCAGTGATTTGTCTGCGGTCAAAGTCAACCTTGGCATCCCATTTCAAGTGGGTGGTGATGGCTTCCTCTGGTTTGCTGAAGCTGTGGTGATCGGTGGCGCGTTTCATTTCTGCGACGAATTGAGATTTCTTAGGTGTTGAATCAATAGATGTCGAGCAGCCGATGGTCAAGAGCATCAGGGCACCGACAAATGATTTGAAAGTTTTCATCAATGTGTTTTGGCCCACCTAAGGTAGGTCCTCAGCAAGACATAAGCCGGAGTGCAGTCAAGACGGCTTGTGACCCGTGAGACCTCGTCCCACGAGAAGAACGACGAGCGTCCCCAACGCGGCTTTCGTCAACAACGGTGGAAGAAGGTCGATGAGGCTGTCCAGGAACGAAATTTCCACGGGGACGATGCCGCGTTGCCACATCAAGCCCAACAGGACAATGACGAGCTGACCAAGAACCAAGAGCAGGGCAGAGGCAGCGTAACGCATGTCTTTGACCTGTTCTGCCAGCCACCCTGCAACAAGAGCTCCAATGGGGAAAGCAAACAAGAATCCCGCCGTACTTCCAGTAAAATGAATCCAGCCTGATGCCCCGCCAGCAAAAACTGGCAATCCTATTCCGCCAACCAACAGATAAGTAAGAACTGCCGCAGTGCCCACCTGCCAGCCCCACAACACACCCCACAACACCATCATTAGGCTCTGAGGTGTGATGGGTAAGCTCCCTTGCAGGTTCCAAACTTGCGGGGACAGCCACCCCATGAGTGTCACGCCAATTGCCACAAGTAAGGCACCATCCACAGCTGTGGAATGAAGATTAAAATGTTGTCGAAACATGGAGCTTTGGTCAGTTTGCCTGTCGCGACTCTTGGTCGCGACTGAGGTCAAATGAAATGGTGTTGTTTTCCCGATTTACGTCGGCTTGTAGCCCATCGGCATCCAACGTGACACTGGTCAAGCGACCTTTCGCAGACATTTCCAGCGTGTAATTGACGTCGACCCACGGCCAATCCATTCCGAGAACTTCTCCTTCCTCAAGAGGTCGATGCCCACGCATCATGACAAGCGGGATGTGCACGCGGGAGTGAGAGCCGTCCTCCCAGGTCAACAGAACGTCCTGCGGCATGGGCATGTTGCCACGTCTGCCAAGTTCAATGGTGACTACGCCGTCCTCATTGACAACAGACTCAACGGCATAATCCACAGCATCAGTTGTGTGCATCATGTATTGAAAGTACCAGTCGAGCTCAAGGTCAGAGGCGCGCTCCATTTCCCGCTTAAAATCGTTGGGGCCAGGGTGCTTGAATGCCCAATTTTGGAAGTATGTCCTCATGGCTTCGTCGCGCATCTTTGGTCCCATTACAGCACCTAGCTGCTCGACGAGCACTTCGCCTTTGCTGTATGCTCCAACGCCATAGGCCCTGTTGGTTTTGTAATGGTCAGCATGAGTGATGAGAGGCTCTTCATTGCCGGACAAATGTTGCTTGATGTAGCTTGTGTAAGCCCATTTGTGCGGATTTTCATCTGGCGTCATGGGATCGGCAAAAAGATGGGCCATGCACCGGGATTCGGCCCAAGATGTGAAACCTTCGTCCATCCATTCATGCAAACTTTCGTTGGTTGCGACCATGCCTTGAAACCAACTGTGGGCCATTTCGTGAACGGTGACGCCTACCAAACTTCGAAGTGATCGCTCTCCCGTGATCAGTGTAATCATGGGATACTCCATTCCCCCGTCTCCACCTTGAATGACGGTGTACTCTGGGTAGGCATACTGTCCGACATCTTTGTTGATGTATGCCATTGCTTTGGCTGCATATTCGGAAAGTGCTGTCCAATTGCTGTCGATGTCTGGATTGGCTTGGTGAATGAGTCTGAGCGTAACGCCGTCAACGTCGATGCTCTCCTCGATGAAATCGGGGTCTGCAGCCCATGCGAAGTCGATGACGTTTGTCGCTTTGTACCGATGTACGGTTCCAGGAAGCCCATTGGGGAGGAGAGCTGCCTGAGTTGAATGTTGGACCCCAGTTGCTCCTAAACCGTAGCCTTGAGGCAAGTGGATTTTGACATCAAAGTCTCCCCAAATGCCATGGAATTCACGTCCTATGTAAGGGTTGGTATGCCAACCGTGGTGGTCAAATTCACAAAGCTTTGGGTACCATTGAGTCATGCTGTATTCAACCCCCTCTTTGTTCATCCATCCTGAACGTCTGATTTGACGGGGAACTTGCGCTTGCCAATTCAATTCAAAGGTGACAGATTTGCCAGGCTTGAGCACTTTGGGCAGAACGACTTCTAGAATGGTTCCATCCTCCTTGAAGTCTGCGGGCTTGCCATTGACTTGAACGGTCGCCACTTTTTGCCAACCCCACTCACTTTCAGGCAATTTGACAATCCGACTGCCTACTCGACGATCGGGATCGGAAATCGATCGAGAGCGCACATCCATCATGCTTCCGGGTTGAAACGCATTGAAGAACAAATGCCAGAAGACCTTCGTGAGATGTTCAGGGCTGTTGTTGGTGTACACCGCTGTCATGCTTCCGCTGTACTGGTGCATCGAAGTGTCGACCACCACTTCCATGTCGTAAGACACTTCTTGCTGCCAGCCAGGGTATTGTCCAATCACATTCGTGCTTATCGACAAGGCACATAAGGCCGCCAACATGGATGGTGTAAAATGCTTCATTGTGCTTGAGTCAGAGAGATGAACGCAAATCAAGCATTTTGAGCAGTCCGACAGCCGCTTCAATGCCTTTGTTGCCGTGCTCGCCTCCTGAACGTGCTGATGCTTGTTCTGCAGTGTCGTCCGTCAGCACACAAAACATCACGGGCTTTCCGGTGTCTTGATTCACACGTAAGATGCCGTGAGCGGCTGCAGAACATACGTAATCAAAATGTGCTGTTTCTCCGCGAATCACGGAGCCAACGCAGATCACACCATCGATGTCTTCGCGTTCGGCCAGCCACTGAGCTCCCAGTGGCAACTCAAAACTACCAGGAACCCAATGTGTGACAATGTTGGAGTCGGGGACGCCCGCGGTCAATAAAACCTCACGGGCACCGCCAAGCATGGCTTCGGTGTAGACTTTATTCCATTCAGACACAACGATGCCCACGTTGTAGTGGGCACCGTTGGGCAGGTTTTCTGCCTTGTAAGCACTTAAATGATTTCCCTTCGTCGCCATGCATCAAGGAGCCAACGAGTAGGCCAAGCCTGTCGCGTTTGCGGCATAGGTCGAGTTGGGGAAGTCTTCCGCAAGGTCTTGCAACACGCTCTTGGCCTTGGCTTCATCGCCAAGTTCGATTAACACGAGAGCCTGCTTGTAAGAACACATGGGGGATAGGGCCTTGGCAGCCAAGCCAGAAGCGGCGCGCGATGCGGCAGAGGCAAAGTGACTTTCTGCTCCTTCGAGATCTCCGAGCTCTACCAAACAATCTCCAATGTTGGCGTCGGTTAATGGACCAAAAACATCGTCGCTAAAACCAGCTTGATTGAAGGCTTCAACGGCATCTTCGAAGCGAGCCGCATCACGATGCATGATTCCAAGTTCGAAAGCCGCACGAGATGCAGCTGGGGTGCCAGCATGGTCGCTGAGGACCTCCTCGAGACCAGCACTTAAACCGTCGCCAAACATCGCAAGATCGATGCTGTCTTTGGCGAAGTAATGCTCGGCCATGAAGGCCGCCTCTTCAGCCGCTTCATTTTTAGGCCCCGCAATTAACGTGCTGTAGCCGATGACGACGAGGATGACTGCAGCGACTCCACCCAAGCCTAGGGTGAGTTGCTTTCGGTTTTGATGCACAAATTGTTCAGACTTGCTGGCCAGCTCCTCTACATTTACAATTGTGTCTTCTTGAATCTTTTTCTTCGCCATGAGTTTTGGGTAACGGAGGACAAAAATAAGAAATTCGCACTATGCGGCTCGAACATCTTCATTTGGTTCACTTTAAAAACCATGCAGGGGCAGATTTGAGCCTTGGTCCTCAGGTAAACTGTTTTTTGGGAGACAATGGAAGCGGGAAAACGAATGTGCTTGATGCAGTCCATTATTTGTGCTTGTGTAAGAGCTATTTCAATCCCATCGATGCACAGAACATTGCCCACAATGAACCTTTCATGTTGGTGCAGGGAGATTTTGAGCGTTTGGGGGCGCAAGAGCGCGTGAGTTGTGGGGTTCAGCGCGGAGCCAAAAAGCAGTTCAAGCGCAACGAAAAGGCCTACAAGAGACTGGCCGATCATGTTGGACGGTTTCCGGCAGTGATGATTGCACCAGATGATTCTGCGCTGATACAGGGCGGCAGTGAAATGCGACGCAAGTGGATGGACGCAGTCATCAGTCAATACGATCGAACCTACCTCGATGCCCTCATTGACGTCAACAAGGCTCTTGTCCAACGCAATGCATTGCTGCGGTATTTCGCGGAAAACAGAACGTTTGATGCGGGGATGTTGGCTCCATGGAATGCGCGAATTGCTCCAAACGCTGCAGTCATTGCGAAGGCTCGAAAATCGTTCATTGACGAATTTGTCCCCGAGTTTTTGTCGACTTATGCCGAGATTTCAGGAGGGGTAGAGCACGTCGGGCTGACCTTGACAACCCAAGTCAATGAGGACAGTCAGGCCATCGAGTCCAAAATGTTGGCTTCACAGGATGAAGACAGACGTCTTCGACGTACGACAGTAGGAGTGCATAAAGACGATGTGGTCTTCAGCTTGGGCGATCACTTGCTGAAGCGCTTCGGAAGCCAGGGTCAACAGAAGTCATTTCTTGTTGCCCTGCGTTTGGCACAATTGTCATTCATCGAATCTGCCACCGGCGTGAAACCCATCTTGTTGCTTGACGACATTTTTGATAAGATTGACGAAAAGCGCGTCGAGGCCCTCATGAAACGCGTGACCAATGGAACTTTTGGACAGGTCTTCATCACCGACACTCATTTGGGACGAATTCCCGACATGTTTGCAGCCACAGGCGCTGACGTCCGAGTATTCGAAGTCCGCCAGGGTGAAGTTGTTCCTCAAAAGGCAAGAGCATGAAAAGACGCAAACGACCTGTCTTGAGAAATTCAGCGGATTACGAGCGAGCTGAAAACAGTTCTCGACCACTTGCGGAGGTCATTCAGCATTTTCTTCGCGTATCCCAGATGCAGGGCAAATTGGATGAAGTTGAGGTGAGGGAGGCGTGGCGCGAGGTGTTCGGTCCACCTGTCGAGAACAGGACGCGAAAGTTGCATCTCAAAAAAGATGGAACCTTGCTTTGCATGTTGGATAGCGGACCTTTAAAAGAGGAATTTCAACACGGAAAAAAGGCCATCGTCGATCGTCTAAACGAACATTTGGGTCGAACGGTCGTTCGTCAGGTGCGCATTTTGTGAAGCACCTCTAACACCTGAAATGAACGTTTTCCATTTTCGTTGAGTGCCGTGACATCGTTGCGCCAAAAGTTCAGTTGACAACGGGCACGAAGCTTACAAATGATCGTTGGCCAAATTGGCAAGATCAGAGCGCTCTCCCTTTTCAAGCGTGACGTGACAATACAATTCCTTCCCTCGAAGGCGATCAATCACGTAGGTGAGACCATTGGATTGTTCATCCAAATAGGGAGTGTCGATTTGACGGATGTCCCCGGTCAGAATGATTTTTGTGTTTTCGCCGGCGCGAGTAATGATGGTTTTGACTTCGTGGGGTGTGAGATTTTGTGCTTCGTCAACGATGAAAATGACGTTGGACAGGGACCGACCTCGGATGTAAGCCAAGGGCGAAATCTGAATTTTCCCTTCCGCTTGCATGTCTTCAATGGCCCTTGCCTTGCGCTCGTTGGGGCCAAATTGATTCTTGATGAAATTGAGATTGTCAAACAAAGGCTGCATGTAGGGATTGACCTTTTCTTCTGCATCGCCTGGGAGAAAGCCCAAGTCTTTGTTGCTCAAGGCCACAATCGGGCGAGCCAGGATGATTTGGTCGTATCTATTTTTCTGCTCCAAGGCGCCTGCCAGCGCCAACAATGTTTTTCCTGTTCCTGCCACACCGCAAATCGTGACCAAGTTGACATCCGGATTTTGGATGGCGTGAAGGGCAAAGGCTTGTTCCGCGTTGCGGGGCTTGATGCCGTACGCGTATGATTTATCAACTCGTTCAATGTTGCGTTTTTTCTCATTGAAGAATCCCATGGCACTGGCAGAACCATCGCGGAGAATGTAAAAGTGGTTGTTGTGTCTGTTATCCCCAAGTGCAGTGATTTTTCGGCTGTTGCCGTCCACGTACATCCTTCTGATGACTTCGCTGTTCACCCCGTCCAAGATTGTTCTCCCCGTGAACATGTGCCGGTTGTCTTTGACTTTTCCGGTCTGGTAGTCCTCGGCGGGCAAGCTCAATGCCTTGGCTTTGAGTCGAAGATTGATGTCTTTGGACACTAAAATGACCTTGGATTCAGGCTCCTTTGCTTGCAGACACAGGGCCGCATCTAAAATCTTATGATCGTTGGTGTGTTCGACAAACACGCTGGAGGTATTGGCCTCTGGGCATTCGGAGTCCATGATTACTCGAAGCTGCCCATTCATGCCGTTCTCTACGGGAATCCAATCTTGCAGCGAATGAGACTGACTTAATCGATCGAGGATTCGAATGCACTCCCGGGCCTCAAAATGTTTGGTTTCATTTCCGATTTTGAATCGATCGAGTTCTTCCAATACCGTGATGGGTATGGCCACTTTGTTGTCCTCAAAATTGGTCAAAGCACTGTGGTCAAACAACAATACGCACGTGTCTAAGACAAAAATCTTTGTTTTTACTTCAACGCCTTTCCCCTTGGCAATGGCTTCATTGGTTTGGGGTTGAGCTTGCTCTTGAATTGGATGTCCTACGGGTTTTGGTGTAGGGGTCGCGGCCATGTCAAAAAGTAGGTTGAACTCGCGAGGTCAGACGAGCCAAAGGTGAATTCAAAGACTTCTTCGAAATTATTCCGCCACAGCGACTTCCTTGGACGCGATGCAGGACAATTCTTCACACCTTTAAATGCCCGCTTGTGAACAACCTAAGTGATCAACTCCCAATCGTCATCTCCATCATGCTCATCCTGTTTGCTTTGCCCCAAGTAGACGTCAAGCAGTCCTTCTGGCAAATCCAAGATGAGGGTTTTCTCTTCCCGCTTTACGTCGATGTGGATGTGCTCAGGCAAGGGAATGAATCCCAGATTACCTTCTCCAAATTCAACTTCGAGCATGGGGTAAGCACCTTGGTCGACGACGTGAACAATGATTCCGACGCTCTGGCCGTCAGCGCGATTCACTGCGGTCCAACCTCGAACTTCATGAAAGTAAAATTTGCCACTCGGCAGCGGAGCCATTTCTTCGAGCGGCAACCACACATCTTTTCCAGATAAAGCCTTGGCCTGATCCTCAGTGGTGACATCTGACAATCTCACAACGAATCTATCTTTGTTGGCTTTGATGGATTCTATGGTGTACGGAACCAATATGTTTTGTTGAGGAATCCAAAGGGTGGTCACATGGATGTATGGGGCGGCGTCATCAACATCCATCCACAACACAACCTCTCCCTTGAAGCTAAAAGGCTTGGTGATTTTGCCTAAGAGGAAGCATTGGTCTTGATTCATTGCACGCGAATGTCGTGAAGATGGGACATGGAAAAGGCCGCATTTGCGGCCTTTTGTAATGTGTTATTCGGATTTGTTCTTCAGCAATCTAAATCCAATTCTAGTTAGGCGTCATCCTTGCTTTCGGAATCTTCATCAGCAGGCGCTTCCTCGGCAGCAG
>DCBH01000088.1:49158-62142 GCA_002313415.1 Flavobacteriales bacterium UBA1112 | reverse complement strand
TTGTTCAAAGTCGAGCCCATATGGTTCGGTTGAGGTCACAAAAAACCTCACTCCAGGTCGAGCAAGGTTTTTCTTGTACCCGGAACTGGACTCGAACCAGCACGCCCGAAGGCACAGCCGCCTGAAGACTGCGCGTCTACCAATTTCGCCACCCGGGTAGGGAGGGCGCAAAGTTAGAGAAACAAGTGACCTCGGTTGTTCCGTCACAGAACTTATTTCAATGAGCTTGGGCATACCGCATGTGTGCGTGGGGCGTCTGTTTTGGAGATGGCTTTGAATCCACCCAATATGTCAATGGCGTTGTGATAGCCGCGCGCTTTGAGCAATGAGTGTGCGATCAAGCTCCGGTAGCCGGCAGCACAATGGAGATAAAAAGTTTCATCCTTGGGTATAAAGTCAATTTTGTTTGCGAGAAACTCGAGGGATATGTGGATTGCACCTTCGACGTGCTCGGAAGCAAACTCTCCTGCCTTGCGAACATCGACGACTTTGGTCTGTGGATTGGCATCAAGCGAATCAGCAAATGCCTGCGCATCAGCCGTTTCGATGTGGTCTGTTTCTTTGCCATTGTCTACCCATGCTTCAAGGCCTCCTTCCAGGTAACCTAGGACATTGTCAAAGCCGACTCGAGACAACCGAGTAATTGCTTCTTCAATTTGAGATTCATTGGCAATCAACAAAATGGGCTGCTTTACATCTACAATCATGGCGCCTACCCACGGCGCAAATCCACCGGCCAGACCTATGAAGGTCGACCGCGGTATGTGCCGCTCAACAAACTCATGCGTAGCTCGAATGTCAAGCATGACGGCATCAGTTTCATTTGCGACAGATTCAAAAACTTCCGGTGAGAGAGGACGCGTACCTCGTTGCATGACGCTGTCTATGCTATCGTAACCCTTTTTATTCATCGCGACATTCATTGGAAAATAACCTGGAGGCGGTGACAGCCCGTCAGTGACTTCCAAAATGAATTCATCACGGGTCATGTCAGCGCGCAATGCGTAGTTCGTCGCCTTTTGATCTCCAAGAGTCCCAACCGTTTCCTTACTCATGTTTTTGCCACATGCAGATCCAGCGCCGTGCCCGGGGTAGACAATGGTATCGTCAGGCAGCGTCATGATTTTATTTCGCAAACTGTCAAACAAGTGTCCCGCCAGATCTTCGATGGTTAACTCGCTTTTTTGCGCCAAATCGGGGCGTCCGACGTCTCCCAAAAACAACGTGTCGCCTGAGAAAATCGCATGAGGTTTGCCTGTTTCGTCGCGCAACAGATATGTGGTGCTTTCCATGGTATGTCCCGGCGTATGCAAAACCTCAATCTCGATGTTGCCCAGCTTGAGTCGCTCGCCATCCGCCGCCGAGTGCGTCTCAAATTCGGGAGAGGCATTGGGCCCAAATACGATTGGAGCTCCAGTTTTTTGTGCAAGAGTCAAATGACCTGAAACAAAGTCAGCATGGAAGTGTGTTTCCAGCACGTATTTGATCGTTGCACCTCGATCCTTGGCCAGGTTGAGATAAGGTTGTACCTCACGCAAAGGATCAACGATGGCAGCCTCGCCGTCGCTTTCAATGTAATAAGCACCTTGGGCCAGGCATCCGGTATAAATCTGCTTGACTTCCATTGCGTGAGATTTCAGTGTCAAATGTAAAGTGCTTGATGATTGCAGCGATAAATGGGGTTCACTACCAAGGTTGCAAGTGAATCTTCAGGCTGATTGGATGAATCAGTTGTGTTGCTGAGCCATTTTTTGGCGTGACTTGGGAACGCTGCCAGGTCTTTGGTGTTCATTGATTGCATCTATGACGCTCATCTGGAAATACAATCCACCGCAGTTCAACAGACCGTCGCCAGCAAGGGCGTCTCGGACGGGCCCAATGGCTCCAGCTAGGCAAAATTTAATGCCGTGCTTTTTCCATTTTTCAACCAGGCGACGCAGTGTGGCACGTGCGGTGGCATCTACGTAAGATAAGGTGTCTGCCTGAAGAACGACAAGGCACAGTGCATCCCCACTTTCACGTGCCAATCGAGTCAGGGTGGAATGAAAGTGCTCATGATTGGCGAAATTCAGGGCGCCGTCGTACCGCAACACAAGCACACTTTCATCCATTCTCGCCTCGGGAAAGCGATTGACATTTCGAAAAACCCCATTGACATCGCCAAGAACAGCCACGTGAGGCATCATCATTTTCTGGACGGTCAGGGCGAGTGACGACAAGATGCCTAGGCCAATGCCGAGGGGTACGTTAACCAGCAAGGTCACTGACATAGTCAGCATCAAAATGATGGCCTCGTTACGATCTTGTTTCCAAAGCTCGAATGGATACCTCACATCTACGAGCTTCGTTATGGCCATCATGACAATTGCAGCAAGAATGGCAATGGGAAGATGGTAAAATAGCGGTGTCAAAACCAACAATGTCAATCCCACAATGCTGGCTGAGATCCACCCAACTGCTGGTGTTTTTCCTCCCGATTGATCGACCACAGCAGTTCTGGAAAATCCGCCGGTGGTTGGATAGCTTTGGAAAAACGATCCTACAACATTGGCGAGGCCTAAGGCGCGAAGTTCCCGATTGGAATTTGTTCGATACGCGTGCCGTTCTTCCACGGATTTGGCGACACTAATGGCTTCGAGAAATGCCACCAGAGAAAGCGTAAGTGCGATGGGCAAAAGGGCTTCCGCCTCTTCCATGCGAACAGACGGAATTGAAAAGGAAGGCAATCCTTGCGGGATGGTTCCTACGACTGCAATTCCGAGAGATTCGAAGTCCCATAACCAAGAGGCAAGAATTGCTGTGACAACCAGCACGAGAGAGGCTGGGATCTTCGGCGCCCAATTTTTCAGCGCCACAAGCACCATGACGCCCACCAAACCCAGGGCAAAAGTTGCTACATGTGTGGCCGACCATTGCTCCATCAGGTTTGCGAGGATGATTTGAAATTGGTTGCTTCTCGGACTTGTCAAACCAAGGAAGTTCGGAACTTGATTCATGGCGATGAGGATGGCGACTGCACTCGTAAATCCACTGATTACTGGGCGCGACAGAAAATTTGCCAAAAACCCCAAACGGAGTACACCCATGATGAATTGCATTGCACCCATCATGAATGCAAGCAGGATGGCAAGCGAGATGTATTGTTCAGATTCAATCGTCGCCATGCCGGCCAATCCAGCTGCCACCAATAAGCTGTCCATCGCCACAGGACCTACAGAGAGCTGGCGTGAGGTGCCCAAAAACCCGTAAATCACTTGAGGGACAAGGGCTGCGTACAAACCATAAATTACAGGGAGCCCAGCAATCACGGCATAGGCCATACTCTGCGGAATGAGCATGATTCCTACTGTGATTCCAGCAGGCCAATCGCCGCGCCAATCCGATCGCGCATAATTCGGCAGCCAGGACAAAAAGGGCAGTTGATTTTCGAAGCGCAATTTGAAGGTATTGATGCCATGCGAAGTTACGCGTCACTCGAACCAGACCATGTCACTTAAATGGCCGTGATTCTCGCTTGTCTGCCAGATGAAACATTCAGTTTTTCCATGGACTTGGATGCCATTCGGATGTCTGAAGGAATTGACGATGAGAAAAGAAGATTGTCAATACCTGTCATGCGGTCTCCACCAAGAGGCATGCGCAATCCCGAACTCACAAATCCCCACCAAAAAAAAACGAGCCCTCGGAGAGTGACTCGCTTCTCGTGCCCAGGGTGGGACTCGAACCCACACGCCCTAACGGACACATGGCCCTCAACCATGCCTGTCTACCAATTTCAGCACCTGGGCGATGCAAGGATTGATGTGCCTTTGTGACCCGGCTGGGACTCGAACCCAGGACCCTCTCATTAAAAGTGAGATGCTCTAACCAGCTGAGCTACCAGGTCTTTCTCCTACATTAAGGGGGGGCAAAGATAGACAGATTTTTTCTCAGACAAACTTTTGTCTTTGTGAAGTGCGCTGCTTCATTATGGGGCAGCCCTTAACTTGCAATCGGTTTGTAAAAAAACAACCGGAACCACAAGAACCACTAAGATGAAAAATGCTTGGATTAAAGGAGCCATGACCTTCGCGGTACTGACCCTCAGCTCAGGAACCATTTTGGCTCAAACGGCCGTCGATTTACCAGGGATGGATGCCGTGATGGCAGTCAAAAAACTTACGAAAAAAGATGTCACATCGAATTGGCAATCCTACGCTGCGGAGGCCACTCTGGTGAGCCAGGGATGGACAGAGGTGAAATCGTTAAAGGCGGGTTTGGTGTTGAACGAAACGGTCATTCTGCCTGGAGTAGATGTGGCGACAGAAATCTTGGAATTGGGCCTTGAGACAAAGGAACAAGCTGAAGCGTACAAAACTGAACAAGGCACGTTTGTCATTTTGGCATCCAAAGCGATGATAGACAAATGGACGGCCCGGTACATTGTAAATGCTCAAGCCCAGCTGAAGAAATGATCAAGTTTCCACTGCAAAGATTGTTTTTGTGGCTGTGTGCTGTCCTTTGCACAGCTTCCTCGCTCGCCCAGACGGCCATCAACGATACCGATTTGTATGAGGAATGTGAAGGATTGATTACCGACACCGGTGGTGCTGCGAATGGATATGGTGAAGGTG
The DNA here is from genome assembly GCA_002313415.1 of Flavobacteriales bacterium UBA1112. Lineage (GTDB taxonomy): Bacteria > Bacteroidota > Bacteroidia > Flavobacteriales_D > Sanyastnellaceae > UBA11663. Next base: position 57,529 of record DCBH01000088.1, on the reverse strand, counting down.
AAACGGAAACCATTACAATTTGTCCACCTGAGGGAGAAGAAACAGTTTGGATCGAATGGCAGGTTTTTATGCTCGACCCCCTTTCGACAATCAGCATTTACGACGGGGACAGTTCGTTTGGGCCTTTGCTTGCGCAGGGAACCAATGGTCAGCTCGATGGCCTTGTTTACGTGGCGTCAGAATCCAACCCCACGGGTTGTTTGACCGTGAATTTCACCAGTGGAGAAGGGAGCAACGTGGGCGGGGATTTCGCCTTCAGCGTCAATTGTGGGCAACCGTGCAACATTCTTACTCCTGTTGTGAATGTCGACAACCCTTCGCCTTATCGAATTTGTCCTGGCGAGGAATCCAACTTTGAAGGTGCATCTTCTTTCAGCAGTGGTTCCTCCGAATTGGTAGAATGGCGCTGGGATTGGAATGGCGATGGAACGATTGACGAAACGACAGACAATGCCTACACAACCCATGTGTATGAGGACGCAGGAATATACAGGGTCCAAATGAGCGTTCTTGACGACGAAGGATGTGAAAGCATTCAATTGACCAATTACATGGTTCACGTCAGCAATGATCCTGAGTGGGGCATATCACCTTTGGAATTGGATGTTTGCACAGGTGATGAGGTCAATCTTGAGGTCGTCATTGAGGGGCAAGAATATGTTTTGGCACCCAGTGTCGATTTTGGAGGTGGCCTATTTATTCCTGATCAGGTTGGAGAGTGTTTTACAAGTGAGCTCACTTTTACTCAATTCATTCCAGGCCAAACCATTGATGACGCCTCAACTGCAATGGAGGAGTTGTTCATGAATTTTGAGCACAGTTACATGGGGGACCTCACGGTTTCTTTCATTTGTCCCAACGGACAAAGCGTTCAAGTCCACAATCAAGGAGGAGCTGGCACCTTTCTTGGAATCCCTGTAGACAACGATGCAGATCCCAATACGCCAGGCGTGGGGTTTGACTATTTCTGGTCTCCCGATGCCACCAATGGAACGTGGGTTGACAATGCTGGAGGGACCCTCCCCGCAGGAACGTATGAGAGTTTTCAGCCATTTTCCAACCTCGATGGGTGCCCCTTAAATGGAGTTTGGCAGATTGAAATTTGCGATTTGTTGGGCCTTGACAATGGTTTTGTTTTCGACTGGTCAATTCAATTTGCGGACAGCTTGTACCCGGTAGACCAAAGTTTCACCCCGACGTTTGGTTTGGAGTGTGACAGCACTTTTTGGAGTACACCCCAACAGGAACAACACAACCTCATCAGTGGCCAATGGAATTGTGCAGAGGTTGGTGTTACCATGGAGACGCCTGGGGTCCAGGTTTACACAGCTCACGCAGTTAACAATTTTGGATGTGAATACACCCAAAATGTCGAAGTGGAGTATGTGACATTTAGTCCTTTTATCGAAAGTTCGTCTGAAATTTTTTGTGGGGGTGAAGCCGTGGAGCTTGAGGTGTTGCTCAGCAACGGTGCGGCTGGAGATTTGTCCGTGGTTTGGATTCAAAGCCCCTATCTGAGCGACACTTTGGGTGCCGTGGTGTCCGTGTCAGGACTCACTCAGCCAGAACTTTTTCAGGCTAATGTTGGCCAAACGTTTGACGATTACCCGGGATTGGCCTGCGAGGCCACAGCAGACGTCCTCATCGGAACTTGCGAAATCACGATTCCCAATGTGGTCAGTCCTTATTCGTCGAGCGGAGACAACGACAACTTTCGCATCCCGGGGATTCAGTCGTATGCCGATGTGGAGATTACAATTTTAAATCGATGGGGCAATGTCGTTTTTGAAAGTGACGACTTTGGTGCCAAGCCTTTTTGGGATTGTGCAGCGGATGGTGCCTCCTCTGGGGTTTATATCTACATCCTCACAGTCCCTGTTGAAGAGGGGCCACTGGTTGTAACAGACATCAACGGAGAGAGACGGGAATACAACGGAGAGGGACCCTTTGTATTCGAAGGCGTTTTCCACATCGTGGATTGACCGCCGTGACCTCTGAGTCGGAACCTCTTGATCTTTTGACGGCTTGGACGGAAGCGTTGTTGGCTGAGAGAGAGCATGACAGAAAGCACCTTGCTCAAATATTTTCTGAGTCATCATTGAAAGTTCGTCGGTCGGAAGGGTTGACCTGGTCGCCTGTGGAGGTCACGAAGGCCTCATATGCATTTGGTGGAGCCAAATGGAGTGTGGCTTGCAAGGAGGGTGGCGGGATTCCTGGCATCTTCCGTGTGGGCAGTGCCGTGCTATTGACGCCAGTTGGAGATGTCCATGATGTGACCGAATGGGGGAAGTGGCCCGCACGCGTGATGAAAATTCGAGGGCTCGAGATGGACGTGGTTTTGGAGGGTGACGGCCCTGAAGGAATGGCTCTGCAACACGTGTTGTGGACGGTGGATGCCAGGGCAGATGAGCGCAGCTACAATGCCATGGCGCATGCACTTAGTCATTGGGTCAACATTCAAGATTCGGAACGCAAGACATTTCGCAATTCAGCTCTGGCAGTCTCGGAATGGTTTTCACTTGCAGAAACTGGGGATGTTGTCATCGCAGATGCAAGTGGTTTAAATGCACAGCAACGGACTGCGGCGGAAAACGTGTGGTCTCGTGCACCCTTGTCTTTACTTCACGGGCCTCCGGGGACCGGAAAAACGAAAACATTGGTTTCCGCGATTTGGGGTTTGGTTCGAGCTGGGGATCAAGTTTTGGCTTCGGCACCTTCAAATATGGCCGTCGATGTGCTCGTTGAAAGGTTGGGACGAACAGGTCTGAATGTGGTCCGATTGGGTCATCCGATGAGAGTAAGCGACCATGTCTCTGAATGTACTCTTGATGTACACATTCAAAGGCAGCCTGAGTATGGTCGAGTTGTCAAAACGCGGCAGGAAGCCGAACAAAGGCAGCGTGAGGCCGACCGATACGTGAGGAACTTTGGGTCAGAGCAGCGCGAGGCACGTCGGGCCGCACGGGCTGAGGCGCGCGCGTTGCGCAAGGAAGCTACAGAGTTGGAAGCATACTTGTCAGAAAAGGTGATTCGCGAAGCAGATGTGGTGTGCGCCACCTTGGTTGGATGCGATGACCATCGCCTGCGAGGCTTGACGTTCGACGTGGCTGTGGTGGATGAGGCGGCGCAAGCTTTGCCACCCGCTGTACTCATTGCCATGAGAAGGGCCATGCGGTTGGTGCTGTGCGGGGATCCATGTCAATTGCCACCAACTGTCAAGAGCAAGGAAGGCAGCATTCTTGAAAAAACCATGCTGGAGCGTTTGATTGAAGTCCATCCGGAGCATACAGTCATGCTTGAAGTCCAACATCGCATGCATGAGGCCATCATGTCTGCGGGGAATGCACACTTTTATGGGGGCCGTCTTCGGGCGCATGAGGAAGTGGCGCATGCGACGTTGGAGGGCATCCGTCCTTGGATATGGGTGGACACGGCTGGATGCGGTTTTGAGGAAATGCGCTCCGCGAAGGGGGGGAGCGTGTCCAACCCAGAGGAAGCGGCATTTGTTTTGGATCGAGCTGTGGAGTGGTTTCAAAAGCATCCCGGCATGTCTTTGGGAATTGTAGCTCCATATGCAGCGCAGGTAGAACTCTTGCGGGATTTGTGGTCAGAAGCTGTTTTGAAAGGAGACGTGCAGGGACATGCAAATGTGACAATTCAGACTGTCGATGGCTTTCAAGGCCAAGAGCGAGACGGCATGATTGTGTCCTTGACCCGGAGCAACGACCGCGGTGAGGTCGGATTCCTCAGTGAAAGTCGCCGCATTCACGTGGCCCAAACCCGGGCAAAGCAGGCCTGCATGCTCGTTGGTGATAGCGCGACGCTAAGCACAAATCCCTACTTGAGGTGGCTTCTTGAACACGCCCAAGAGAGGGATGACTACGACAGTGCGTGGAGCTGGATGGTGGGCTGAATCAGACTGCATTCGCTTCAAACGGGACCCTGTCCGTCTCTGCGTTTAAGTTGGTTCCTTCAGATACTTGATTGGCGGTTTTGGGCTGCTCTTGGCCGTCGACCACTTGCCATTCATCCTGGGGAAAGACCTCGATGATTTTTTGAAAAGCAATGGAGGGGATGACGTATCCCACGCCCAATTGGTTCATGTGCTGAGATACTTTGTCGTAGGCATCTCTGATGTCGGTTGCGCTCAATAAAATATTCTGATTGCTTTCCTTTTCTGTGCCTTTGTCAGCATCGAATGTGGTCATCGCCACCTTGACTCGAAACCATTTGTTGCACTCTGGATATCGAATCACTTCTATGAGGTTGGTTTTGGTCAGTTGTGTGATTTCAAAAGGTCGAATTCCTTCGTATTCACAAATCTGGGTCATGCGTGTTTCGGCTTCTGTATAGGTAAAAGCGTCGAGTACAAATTGTTCCACCTTTTTGATTTCAGCACCTTCGCTGTCTGTGGCCCGGGAGCTGACCTTACAGTTGAACCAATGTTTAACCATGTTGCGAAGCTACACGGAGGGAGAAACGCTGTTCACCAATGCGATGTGAAAATTGCTCACAGGTCATGCACATTTGGCTTGCACGTAAAACGTAGTTTGGACGTCATGCAACTTCCAGAGGATACGTACATGCACAAGGGACAGCGGCGCAAGCTGCTGGATGACCTTCGCTCGATGGGAATTCAGAGTGAAGCTGTGCTTGACGCCATGAATCGGGTGCCTCGACACTTTTTTTTGGATTCAGCATTTTCGCAGTTTGCCTACAGCAACAAGGCTTTTCCCATTGCAGCAGGCCAAACCATTAGCCAGCCGCATACTGTGGCAAAACAAACCGAGTTGCTTGACGCCCGGCCAGGGGATAACATTTTGGAGATTGGAACTGGCAGTGGTTATCAGTGTGCTGTGCTGTGTGCTCTTGGGCTCAAAGTGCACAGCATTGAGAGACAAAAAGCACTTTTTGACTCCTCGGGAGTTTTGTTGAAGGCCATGGGGTGGAAGCCATTTTTGTATTATGGTGATGGCTACAAAGGCAAGCCTGTTTTCGCTCCTTTTGATGGCATCATCATCACTTGTGGAGCTCCTGATATTCCTCAGGCCTTGTTAGGTCAGTTGAAGGTGGGAGGTCGCATGGTTATTCCTGTGGGTGATGGTGAAACACAGCGGATGTGGACCATAGAAAGAATCAGTGAACTCGAATTCACCAAAAAAGATCATGGATGCGCCGCCTTTGTTCCCATGCTTGAGGCACGCGCGCGCGACTGAGATTGAATCGTTTTACCACAAGTCGTCAATTGCGCCGAGACCTAGGCGCAAAACTTGAGGCTCACTTCCCGTGCAGTCCAGTACCGTGGAGGCTTCCAAATGTCCGATGCCTCCATCCACCACAAGATCGACGAGGTGGTTGTATCGTTCCAGAATAAGCTCGGGATCTGTGGTGTACTCCAGCACAGCATCTTCGTCATGCACACTGCTGACTACCAAGGGACTCCCAAGCTCACGGAGGAGGTGCTGGGCGACGGCGTGTTTGGGCACACGGATGCCAATGGTCCTTTTTTTTCCCTTGTAGAGTTTTGGGACCTCACCGCTGGCAGGCAACACAAACGTGTATGGCCCTGGCAATTTTCGCTTCATCATTTTGAATAGCGGGTTTCCAATGTGGGTCGCGTATTTGCTGAGGTCACTCAGGTCTGCGCAGAGCAGAGAAAAATGCGCCTGATTCGGCTTGATTCCCTTGGCTTTTGACAAGCGATCAAATCCTTTGGAGCTTCCCAATTTCGTTGCAAAGCTGTACACCGTATCCGTAGGGCAAACGATGAGACCATTTTGGTTCAGAACCTCCAACACCTGTCTGACCTTTCGAGGGTCAGGATTGTCGTCGTGCAATTTGACCAAATGAGCCATGTCATGTCACGAGAAACAGAATTAACCGTTGGACTTGGCGTGGTCGGCAAGAAATTTGGCCAGTCCGATGTCGGTCAGGGGGTGCTTCATCAGGCCTTCGATGGCGCTCAGCGGTCCCGTCATCACATCCGCACCCAACATGGCGCATTCAATGACATGCATGGGGCCACGAACGCTCGCGGCCAAAATTTCAGTCCCGAAATCGTAATTGTCGAAAATGTTGCGAATGTCCTCAATGAGGTCCATGCCATCAGAGCTGATGTCATCCAAGCGCCCAATGAATGGGCTCACGTAGGATGCTCCAGCCTTGGCGGCAATGAGTGCTTGTCCTGGTGAGAATATGAGGGTGCAATTGGTGCGAATGCCGCTCTCTGTAAAGTGGCTGATCGCCTTGATTCCCTCTGGAATCATGGGCACCTTTACAACAATGTTTTCGTGCAATTCGGCAAGGGCTTTTCCCTCGCGAATCATGCCTTCAAAATCTGTGGAAATGACTTCAGCGCTCACGTCTCCATCCACAATTTCACAAATGGCCCGGTAATGAGCTTTCACCGCTTTGTCTCCTGCGATTCCTTCTTTGGCCATCAAAGACGGATTGGTGGTTACTCCGTCCAAAATGCCGTAGGCTTGAGCTTCGCGAATTTGATCAAGATTGGCTGTGTCGATGAAAAATTTCATGTCGAGAGGGTTGTGAATGAGGCGTTGAAAATAGTTGGTCCAGCACGTAGTTAGGTTTCATTTAACTCGGGAGTTGTCCCCGACCTGTTCACAGCCGTTGTATCTTGAAGCATGACCCAGGAGGAACGGCGACAAATTTTGACGCGCGCAAAGCGAAAAAGGATGAATCTCGTCGAGCGCATCGACGAGTATCGAGAATTAACCCGCCCCATCCCCCCGAGCGATGCCATCGGTAGGGTGAGCCGCATGGATGCGATCAACAACCGCAGTGTGAATGAGGCGGCACTCAGGCAGCTCGAGCGCGAGTTGGAGCAATTGGATATGGGATTGTTGCGAATGCGAGAAGCAAAATTTGGGAAGTGCATGCGTTGCGGTGAAGACATTCCCGTGGGCAGACTCATGCTGATGCCGGGTGCCACAAGTTGTGTCAGGTGCACCTGAGCAAGTGTACCTTCGCAACACAAATGTGGCGCACGTTGATTGGCACGCAAATGACTCCAAAAAAAACAAGGCCTTTGTTGTTCTCTATGGCGATGCTGTCTTTGACGGGATGTCGTCCCGACCAATGGGATTTGGGTGCACCTGAAGTTCTACAAATCAGTGATTACGTCTTGAACACAACGCCAGCTGAGGGTACGGCGCGTCATAAAGTCGAAGAAGTGTGGGTTTACAGTGAAACGGATGTGGTGGGAGTGTATCCGCTTCCCGCCACCGTGACCTTGCCCGGAGGAGAACCTCAAACCCTCACCCTTGTGCCTGGCATCCGCGCCAATGGAATTGCTGCTACGAGGAGAACTTATCCCTTTTATGAAGCCAATCGAGTGGACTTGGACGGTGAGCCTACTACCGAAATCGACCACGTATTTGAAGGCAACTACGTCAATACGCAGGCTCTCCAAACCAAAGTCATTCTCGCTGAGGATTTTGAGTCAGCCAATCGTTTTTTGGAAAGCACCAACAGCAATGTGGAGGTGCAACGAATCATCGATTCTGAGAATGTTTTTGAAGGAGATGGAAGTGGTTACATCCGATTGGACAGCAACCATACTCAATTGAATGCGGCGACTCACGAGCAATTCTATGATCTTCCTCGAGACCGTCCTGTTTACCTAGAATTCCATTACAAATGCGATGTTGGATTTGTCGTGGGGCTTGAGGTATTTGGAGGAAGTCAGGCTGGACGTCTGCCAATTTTGGTTTTGAATCCGAATTGCAACGATGAAGGGTGCGATTGGAACAAGATTTATCTCGATTTGTACCCTGCGCTGTCGTCGATGCCAGATGCCGGTTCTTTCGAAATCGGCCTGAACGCCAACATCCCCGCGGACGGGACAGAGGGTAACATCTGGATTGACAATTTCAAATTCGTACACTTTGACGATTGAGGTTGTTGCACCGAAGACTGAACCGCGTCGTCCCTGGAGCGGTTGGTGGTGGAGATATCTGTGGACTGACGGATTGGCTGCCGCAATGGCTTGGGCCGCCCTGTTTTTCTTCCGGAAAAGTGTCATTGAGCCTCGGCACTATGGCTTTGACATCGATGTTTCACCTGACCACAATTTCTGGTTGGCCATGTTGGTGGTTCCACTCTTTTGGTGTTCCGTATATGCCTTCATGGGAATGTACGTCGATGTGCGTCGGCGTCATCGCGGTCTCGAAGTTCGTCATGTCATTCGCTCGAGCGCGATTGGGGGAGTGGTGCTGTTTTTTGCTCTTTTGCTTGACGATGTCACTCAAACGCATGTGGACCACTACCAGACACTTTCGGTTTGGCTTGGAAGTCATGCGATTTTGACTTTGGCAGGGAGGTGGATATGGACGTCTGCGGTGGTTGGTCG
>DCBH01000088.1:33249-48762 GCA_002313415.1 Flavobacteriales bacterium UBA1112 | reverse complement strand
CTTCTTACAAGAATTGAATGACACCCCAGGTCGCCCGGGTTGGGAGGTGCTTGCGAGCATAAGTGCGTCTGAAATGGAGTCTGACTTGACCAAGCTGGGGCAATGGTTGGATGAACACATGTTGGACCGCGCTGTCATCACCACGGCAGTATCCAAGCGTGAAGCGATGCTCGGTTGGGTCGCGGTCTTGGAAGGCAAAGGTGTGGAGTTGCTCGTCGTCCCGAATGCCCTTGATTATATGGCGGGTACGGTTCGTTCGACCAATTTATTTGGTGTCCCGTTGGTCAACCTTAGTCGAACAGGATTTGGTCCAGGAATGAAAGTGTTGAAGCGGTTTGTGGACATCTTAGGCAGTTCTGCAGCGTTGATTTTTCTTTCACCAGTCACGTTGCTGGTGGCCTTGGCAGTCAAGAAGGGGTCAGCGGGGCCAATATTTTACCGCCAAGAGCGCCTAGGACTCCATGGAAAGCCTTTTCAAATCATCAAGTTTCGAACGATGATTGAAGGTGCCGAGGGTTCTCGTCCTCAGTTGAGTTCAGATGAGGATCCCCGAATTACGGCGGTCGGCAGGCGTCTGCGAAAAATGCGTTTGGATGAGTTGCCTCAATTTTGGAATGTATTGAAGGGGGAGATGTCGTTGGTTGGACCAAGACCTGAAAGGGCCTTCTTTACAGATCAAATCATCCAACACAGCCCTCACTTTCTTCGACTTCAGCAAGTAAGACCAGGAATCACGTCTTGGGGTCAAGTGAAATATGGGTATGCAGAGAATGTCAATGAGATGCGGCAACGTCTTCGCTACGACATCATGTACCTCGAGAACATCTCTTTGTTGCTCGATTTGAAAATCCTGCTCTTTACTGTGAGAACGGTTCTCCGCGGTGAGGGCAAGTGATTTACATAATTTTTACGAAATTTGAGTATGATCGCCCTTGGCCAAATCCGGGTCACGCCACTTGTCGTGTGGCGCTTTTTGGCGTGCTCTATGCTAATCACGAGCGCTTTGGTGGGGCATGCCCAAGAAAATGTGGTCAAAACCAACAGCAAAGAGGGTACTCTGGTTGTCAATTATTATTCGACGGCACCTGATCCTGAGTTGGAGCAACTTCGGGGATTGGCAGTGGAAGCGCTAGGTGTGCTCTTGCGAGGTGAGATGAGTGTGTCAGAGGATGACATCGGCTGGTCTTCCCCCATACGGACCTTGGGGAAGGACATGCAGCGACTGGTGAGAGATTTGATGGGAATCCGTTCTTTCGCAGGTCAAAAAGAATTCAAGGGTTTTTCGGAAGAAGTTTCCATGCTTTTGCTGGATTTCGAAGAACTCGACATGCGCGATGTGGAGCGAATGCGTGGTTCAGGAACACGAAGTTTTGAGGAGAGAACCTATGTCTTGATTGAGCAACGCATTCAAGAAATCCTGCTGCAATGTGGAGTTGAACTTGGGCGTTTTGTCAATCGAGGTCTTCTACAAAAGATCGGTACTGTGGAGCAAAGCATGCCCATCGAGGAATTGTCTCGCTGGACCAATCCAGAGGACAACGTTCAGCTCGAACCGATTGAACTCGATGTCAACTTGGAGACCATGTCCTTGTTGAATGGCGGAGATGACAGCACGTGGCCCGAAGATGATGAACCGAGAAATTCAGGCATTTCACCCTCGAGTGAATGGCAGACGATGCAAGACATGATGCAGCGCATCTTGAACTTGGTGGAAGCACAGGAGGGACGCATTCAAAAGTTGGAGAATTCCAATGCCGGTGCTTTGAATGTCGATACGAGGGATTTGGCATCTCAAACCTGGAATCCCCAACGTCCCGAACCCTCCGACGATCCTGCATTGGCAGCGCTTCAGTTGCCGTCGTCTTTTGACGTTCAATTTTATGAGGGAAGTGCTCGTTTGACGCTGACAGCACAGCTTCAATTGAATGAGGTCATCGAGTACCTCGGCATGTACCCCCGATTGCGGGTTGTATGCACTGGTCACGCGGACATGACAGGCAATCGAGCCGCGAATTTGGCCCTATCTAAGAAGCGGGCCCAATCGGTTCAGAAAATTTTGTTGGAAAGTGGGGTGCAGTCTACGCGTGTCGTACTCAATTATTTTGGTGAGGAGCGAGCTTCGAACCGTGGCGCTTTGGACAGACGGGTGGAGGTGGCGTTCTTTGTGAACGATTGATTCCGAATTCCATGAAAATCATCTGCATCGGCAGAAATTATGCCAATCACGCTCTTGAATTGGGCAATCCAGTGCCTTCAGAGCCTGTGATTTTTCTGAAGCCACAGAGTTCGATTCTCAGCCACAAACATCCCTTTTACATTCCAGAGTGGACGAACGAGGTGCATCACGAGGTGGAGCTGGTGGTTAAAATCGACCGGGTGGGAAAAACGATTTCAGAGGAACATGCACCGCGTTACTATTCTGAGATTGGTCTTGGATTGGATTTGACTGCACGCGATGTCCAAATGCGTCTCAAGGCCAACGGTCATCCATGGGAACGGGCCAAAGCTTTTGACGGTTCAGCAGTCGTCGGCGAATTCATTTCCCTTGGTGACCTTGGTCGAGATGTACAAGACTTGAGATTCACACTTTCCAATCGAGACAACGTTCTTCAAGAGGGATGTACCCAAAACATGTTGTTTTCAGTCAATCAGCTAATTGCCGAAGTTTCTAGATTCATGACCCTGAAAGTGGGAGACCTCCTTTTTACAGGTACACCTGCGGGAGTGGCTCCTGTCAAATCTGGTGACCGACTCGTTGGAACTTTGGAGGGTCGCGACCTTTTCGCTGTCGACATCAAATAAAAATAGCATTTTGAGTAACTCCTTTATACATCTTTCTCTGATCGGTTTCATGGGTTCTGGGAAATCCACAGTAGGAGCCAAGTTGGCCCAGCGATTGGATCGTCCCTTTGTGGATACAGATAAGGTGGTGGAAGAAATGCTCGGCATGCCTGTACACGAGGCGTTCAATTCGCTGGGAGAAGCTGCTTTTAGAGAGGCTGAGCAAGATGCATTGTCTGACGCTTTGCGTCCAGATGAACCCATCGTTTTGGCGACGGGAGGTGGGACTCCTTGTGCCGAGGGCGCAATGGAATGGATGCGCCGCAGGTCCTTGGTTGTCGCTTTACAACCACCGATTGAGGTCCTTCTCGCTCGTTTGGTTCAGGGGCAAGAGCACCGACCATTGATTCGAAACCAAAGGGGAAAAGACCTTCAAAGAACCGTGGAGCGCATGTTGTTGACTCGAGCTGCGTGCTATGGCTCTGCGCACATCACATGGCGACAAAATTTAAACTCCACTGAGGCAATTGACGAGGCACTTGCTGGCATTCAATGGCGTTTGGACGCTTGATTTTTTAAGATGCAAGTGGTCGCTCAACATGCACTGTTGCACAATCCTGATCACTGAGGTCTACCACGATGTGTTCATTCAATTGAGTGCTTAATGTCATTCCGCAGAAATCGGCGCGAATGGGAAAAGAACGGTGCTTGCGATCGACCAGAACTGCCGTGTGCACTTCACGTGGACGTCCCTCAAGGAGGTGTTGAACCCCATGGATGAGCGTGCGCCCCGAATTGAGTACATCATCAATTAAGAACACGATTCTGTCTTCTAGAGCTTCAGCGTCGAGATTGCACTCGAGGGGGTGATCAAGAGGTGCATCTTTCTGCATCGACATGCACCCCTTCACGACTTCAATGGAGGAAAGTTCGCTTATTCTGTTGGCCAAAGCTTCGCACACAGCCAAGCCTTGGCCGTCGACACCAATCAACACCACCTCCTTTTCATTGTAGTGAATTTCCAAAATCTCGCGTGCCATGCGATCCAATTTCCGGATCACGGTTTCATGGGACATGACCAAGTCTAAAATTGTACTCATGCCTCTAAGTTCGGTTGAAATGTTTCGTTTTTTTCAATGCAAGCCACCGCCTCGACATGCGCGGTATGTGGAAATTGATCGACGAGCTTGAGCGACTTAAGCTGATAACCCTGCTCACGCAATTCGACGAGGTCGCGTGCTTGAGTGGCAGGATTGCAACTAACGTAAACCAGGCGTTGTGCCCCTAGTCTCATGACTTTGCGAAGGGTTTTGGGAGAAATTCCTGCGCGAGGGGGATCTAAGATGACAGTATGAATTTTCCCCTTGTATTCAGGATGCTCCAGTAGAAACTTGCCTGCATCAGCAGCGACAAACTCCACGTTTGTCAAACCATTTTGTTTGGCTGCGTCACGAGCATCTTGAATTGCACTTTGCACAATGTCAACGCCTACAACTGGGGTTTTGGCGTGTTTGGATACAAGCTGACCAATTGTGCCTGTCCCGCAAAACAGGTCCATGATGACATCTTGCGGCCGGTTGTCGACGCCGTCAAGGGCAAGCGCAAGCACCTCGGCGTACAATTGCTCAGCAGACTTGGGATTGGTCTGAAAAAAGGACCCCATGCTGATGCCAAAGGACAAGCCGTACAACATTTCTGTAATGGTGCTTGCTCCCCAGATTACACTTGACTCTCCTTCTCTGGCTTCAACGCGTTCACCTTTGTCGTCGTTGATGGTGTGAATGATTCCTTGCACACGGTCTCCCCAAAGCTTACGAATGCATTCGATGAATCCATTCACGTCGAGTGCTGCGTCAGACGTGGTGACCAAATTCACGAGCAAGCCGTCGTTGGCATAGCTCTTACGTACGACTAAAAATCTGAAGAAGCCTTTGCGTTTCGGCGGATGCCATGCTGGTAAACCAGTTTGTTCACACCACGCGCGAACCTGATGCAGGGTCGACTCAACGAGTTCGTCAAAGAGTCCGCTGTCACCATCGAGGTTTTCAACCGCCCACCACGTCCCTCGGTGTTTGAATCCTAGCCCAAAGTCATCCACCTTTTCATCTGACTTCAAATCATGGCGGATTTCCGAAAAGCTGTATTCCATTTTGTTTCGGTAGTGCCAACACAGAGGGGAGGGTACAAAGCCTTGATACACTGAGTCAATGTCTTCTACTTGTCCAATTTTGCGATAGAGGTCGAGCGCCGTCTTTGTTTTCCATTCGTGTTGCATCTCAATTGGAACGGAAGCGTAGGGAGCACCAGGGATGGGCTGAAAAGGAGGGGGCATTTCAAAGGCCGCATGTTCAATCACGCAAAGGAGACGGCATTCGGCGTGGCGCGCCTTGCACTTTGCGACTTGCGCATCCACAATCTGGCCTGGAAAAGCATTTTGCACAAACACCACGAAGGGACCATTTTCAGTTTCGACACGGGCAATGCCCTTACCTCCAAAAGCCATGTCTGTGATGGTCAGTCGAAGCACCTGTCCTTTTTGAAATGTGCGTTTGATGCGACGATGTCCTCCCATGCATTCAAAGGTACGTGGGGAGGATACCTCGGCAGCGAAGTTCCCCCGACGACTTCAGTACCTTCGTTGAATGTGGTCATGGACTCGTTGGATTTGTTTTGGCCTAGCGTGCACCGTGGTGACATCAGTCGAATCCCAAGTGCGGGAAGGGGAGTGGACGCTTGCCACATTCAATGTGCGCTACGACAATCCCTCTGATCCATTGAAGTGGACTGAGCGCCGGGATGAAGTGGCACGAATTGTGGGTTTTTATGACATCGTAGGGCTGCAAGAAACGTTGCCCCACCAAGTCAAAGACGTGGCTGATCGATTGCCATGGATGTCGTATGTGGGGAGGGGGCGGGATGCTGACGGAGGTGGAGAATCGTGCCCTCTTTTTTACAACCACGACAAGTGGGAACTCTTGCATCATGAGACGCTGTGGTTGGCGGTAGATTGGAAGAAACCAGGTGCGATAGGCTGGTCGGCTGATTTGCCTCGAATTGTTACGGTTGCATGGTTCCACCAATTGGATACCGGGCGCCGTATTCGTGTGTACAACACTCATTGGAGCCATGTTTCGGCTGTTGCACGAGAGGCCAGTGCACAATTGATTGCCTCGTTGGATGCCATTCATAAGTCCGATGCAACGGTGGTTCTCGGAGATTTCAATGAGGAAGCTCAAGGAGCGGGTCGTCTTGCACTTTCCAATGCGGGTTTTACCGATACTTACAACACGTTAAGGGCTCGATGTCGTAGGTCCTTTCCCTCGTACACCACCTTCAACCCCGAGGGGTCCGCTGGCGGACCCAAAATCGATGCGATTTACGTCAAGGGGCTAAATACAGAATGGACTTGTGTGGACGAAATCATTAAAAAGGATGTTTTCATCAGTGACCATCTCCCCGTGCATGCAGTCGTTTCTTGGATGCCTCCTCGTGAATAACCTCCACATTCGGTTGTTTTAGCACTGATTGATGAGCGTAACTTTCCCTCATGATGTCGCAACCCAATCTCAAAACCATGGGTACTTGGCCCGTCTTCTTGACGGCCATTTCGACGATTTTGGGTGCCATACTCTTCCTGCGTTTTGGGTACGCGGTGGCCCATGTTGGTCTTGTATCCACCTTGTTAATTGTCTTCGTGGGACACTTGGTTACGGTACCGACGGCATTGGCTGTGGCCGAGATTGCGACCAATCAAAAGGTAGAAGGCGGAGGTGCTTATTATATGATTTCCAGGTCTTTCGGATTAAATATAGGTGGGGCCATTGGCCTTGCGCTGTACCTTTCTCAAGCCATTAGCGTAGCATTTTATGTCATTGCCTTTACGGTGGCTTGTCGCGACTTGATTCAATGGGCAGATGTTGCTCATGGCATTTACATCAATCCCATGTGGGTCAACTTAGGTGTGATGACCTTGCTCACCATTTTGATGATTGGCAAAGGGGCCAATCTTGGAGTGAAGGCGCTTTATTTGGTCGTGGTCCTTTTGTTTGCAGCCTTGCTTTTGTTTTTTGCGGGCAGTGGTCCTGGGAATCCTGACTTGAATCCGGTGGGAACCATTGCCGATGTGATTCTGGCGCCAGATGGAACGACGATAAGCCGCTTTTCCTTTTTTGAGGTTTTTACATTCATTTTTCCGGCATTCACCGGAATTGCAGCTGGCCTGGGGCTGAGTGGTGATTTAAAAGACCCCAGTGTGAGCATCCCTAAGGGTACCATTTGGGCGACTGCGGTGGGGATTGTCATTTACATTGCAGTTGCCATTAAACTGTGGTGGTCGGCACCTTTAGAGGCCTTGGCCACGGACGAGTTGTATATGGAGAACATTGCCCTTTGGGGGCCCATCATTCCCGTGGGGTTGGCAGCGGCGGCGATGAGTTCTGCGCTCGGTTCCGTCATGGTTGCGCCACGCACACTTCAAGCCATTGCCGCAGATGGCATCTTTCCCCAGGGCATGAGTGATTGGTTGAAAAAGGGCAGAGGCGCTGAACAAGAGCCAGTTCGAGCATCATTGACCACATGTGTGATTGCTTTTGCCTTTGTTTTGATGGGCGACATCAACGCCGTGGCTGAAATTATTTCCATGTTTTTCATGGTGACTTACGGAGCCATTTGTCTAGTCTCCTTTTTGGAGCATATGGCGGCCGACCCCAGTTACCGTCCGACCTTTCGATCTCATTGGTCCATCAGTTTGTTGGGTGCAGTCCTGTGCATCGTTTTGATGTTTGGAATGAATCCGACTTATGCAACCGCAAGCTTGCTGATTATGGCGGCCATTCACGCCTGGGTGTCGCGTCGGGGTGGCGGCCAAAAAGGTATGGTTCGGCTCTTTCGCGGGGTCATTTTCCAACTTCAAAGAGCCCTGCAGCTGGCACTCCAAATGAGCGATGACGACGATTTGGAAGAGGCGACTGGCTGGCGTCCATTTGTCTTGGCGATTTCCCCGGACACATTCATGAGAAAGGAGGGGTTTGACATGGTGAGATGGGTGGCGTATCGACACGGTTTTGGAACCTACATGCACTTCATCAAGGGCTTTTTGAGCAATGAAACACAAGAAGATGCTCGTCTTGCACAAGCTGAGTTGGTGAAAAGAGCCAGGGGAAATAAAAGCCGTGTCCACCTCGACACCATCATCAGCCCTTCATACACATCGGCAATCGCCCAGTGCATTCAATTGCCAGGGATTTCGGGAAAGGGAAACAACCTCTTCTTGATGGAGTATGCGCCTGACCATTCTGCGAATCGCGATCAGCTCCTGGACAATTTTTCTTTGCTTGTTGCGGCGGGATTGGACTTGGCATTGCTCCGCAGCAGTGGACGAGAGTTTGGGAACAAGCACGACATTCACTTGTGGATCAATCCCGACGATGCAAGCAATTCGAGCTTGATGATTTTACTCGCCTACATTCTTCAAGGCCATCCCGAATGGGATGAGGCTAGCATCAGCGTATTTTTTCTCTACGATGGGGAAAGGGCGAAGGAAGAGGAAGAAGCGTTACGCGAAAGCATCTTGAAGGGACGCTTGCCCATCGCTGAACAAAACATTGAACATGTCTCCTATGAAGGCAGTTCGGTGCAGACTGTCAAGAACAAATCTGGCGGTGCGGACCTTGTCATTTTGGGATTCACCCAACGAGATATTGAAACCATGGGGGAAGATGCCTTTGAGCGTTTCAATGGTTTGGGTGAAATTTTGTTTGTCCATGGCCTCAAACCTCTTGTCCTGCAATGAGTAAGCGCATTCTCCTTTTGCACGGTCCAAACCTCAATTTGTTGGGGCAACGTGACGTGTCCCTTTACGGCGCATTGACCCTTCCTGAACTTGAAAATGCAGTTCGCTCGCATGCCGAAGGACTTGGGGGTGAAGTCATCTCATTTCAAAGCAACGTCGAAGGCGAACTTGTCAATGCCCTGCATGAATCCCAAAATGATTGCATTGGGGTAATATTCAACCCAGGCGGTTACAGCCATACGTCAGTTGCATTGCGTGATGCGGTGGACGCCATTTCCATTCCGACGGTAGAGGTTCACCTGAGTAACATTCATGCGAGGGAGACATTTCGGCAAAAAAGTCTCACAGCTCAGGCGGCAAAAGCGTGCGTATCGGGCCTCGGAACTCAGGGCTATTTTGCTGCCGTGGATTTACTTTTCACAAAGGACTAGCCCTCCAATACTGAGCCAACTTGTGCTCCTTGCAGTCAACTGCCGGATGTTGCAGGGGATTTCTGAAGCTTGGCGAGACGTTGGTTGAACACCTTTGCGAGTTGGCGAGCATCTCTTGAATCCAGTTGTTTGCCAAATACATGGACCTTGCCACGGATGTTGACGTGAATTCGGTCTCCACCAACCACCCAAAATTGCTGTTCCATGGATTCCAACAAGGACCGTGGATTTGGTTCAATGGCAAGGGCTGGTTGCACTTCAATGAGTGCACACGTAAATGCTCGCCCCGTCTTGTCTCCATAATCGTTGCGCAACTCGAGGCCCTGGGAGCTGAGCTGGACAACTTCCAATCCTGATCGCCTCCACCTCACCGCTCGGTAGGCCTTGAAGGCAAAAAAAGCCCAGAATCCCAAACAAATGGAGTAGAATGTGCGCTCCGAGCCGGGAAAAGAAAAAACCCCATAAACCAACATTGCTCCGAGTGCCATCCACGCACCAAACCACAATTCCAGAGATTGTCGCTGCCAGGAGGGAATGGAGGAGTTAATTGTGGCCATCCATCGGTCTTCAGAAGTGCTCACGACAATGCGATGACCGATGCGCGAAGTGCTCATGAGTCTACTTGTTGTAAAGCACGGTCATAGATCTCGAGATAACGGGGTAGCACGCTTTCGATGGTGAACTCAGCAGCTCTGGCTTTTGCTCGTGTTTTGAAATCTGCCAAGGCATTTGGTGACAGGATTGCCATGGCGTCATTTGCCATGGCATCTACATCTCCAACATCACGCAAGAAACCAGTCTCTGCGTGAACGTTGACCTCGGGCAAGCCCCCAACGTTGGAAGAAATTACAGGGACTGAAGCGGCCATGGCCTCCAGAGCAACCAGTCCAAAACTTTCTGTTTCTGAGGGCAGCAGCAGAAGGTCCGAGATGAGAAGCGGTTCGATGGGGTTTTTTACTTTTCCTAGAAACAGCACGTCGTCAACCACATCCAGTTCTCGGCACCGCGCTTCAGCGTGGGGGCGCTCAGGACCATCCCCGACCATGAGCAAGGCGACCTCCATGCGGGCTCGAATACGGGCAAAAATTTCGATGACATCGGTCACCCTTTTTACGGGTCGAAAGTTGCTGATGTGGCACAATACGGGTTTGCCCTGGGGGCTCAACTTGGACCGAAATTCCAAGTCGGCACGACGTTCATAATGTCTCGGACTTACGAAGTTGTGAACGACCTCAATGTCCTTACTCACCTCGAACAACCGCTCCGTGTCATTTTTCAAACTTTGCGACACGGTCGTCACAACATCACTCGTGTTGATGGCATGGGTGATGACGGGTTTGAAGGAAGCATCCTTGCCTAGCAACGTGATGTCTGTGCCATGGAGCGTGGTGATGACGGGCACATTGCGTCCACTCTCAGCAAGTATGCGCTTTGCATTGACAGCTGCACTGGCGTGAGGAATGGCGTAGTGCACGTGCAGGAGATTGAGTTCGTGAGTCTGAACAACTTCAACCATTTTACTCGTCAGGACCAACTCATATGGAGGGTACTCAAAAAGCGGATACTTAGAAACCTCTACTTCGTGATAGTACACTCCAGGTTGAAACGAACCTAGTCGTACGGGTTGGTTGTAGGTGATGAAATGAACTTCGTGACCTTGAGATGCCAAGGCTTTTCCCAGTTCTGTCGCCACCACACCGCTTCCCCCAAATGTGGGATAGCACACGATGCCAATTCGCAGGACGGAGGTTGCTGATGACTTACTCATTTCTGTTCCCAAAACGACTCACGGCCCCGAGATGTTCAAGGATGACGCGCTGAATTTCTGTTCGCGTATTCAATTGGAGCAGTTTGTTGTTGCTTGCATCGGGAAACGTTCTGTTGCTCAAGAACACGTAAACCAAGTCGTAGACGGGGTCAATCCACAACATGGTTCCCGTAAATCCGGTATGACCAAAACTCTCCCAAGAGGACAAGTCACATGTGGGGCCAGAATCCGACTCCAAAGCAGGTTTGTCAAACACCAGTCCGCGACGATTGTCTCCTTGAGGAAATCCTCGATTCGTCCATACTTCAAGCACATTTTCCTGCACGAGCTCAACTTGTCGCATGGTCCCTCCACGCAACCATACTTCACCCAATTCGGCAAGGTCGTATGCATTTGAAAACAAACCGGCATGACCTCCAACCCCTCCTTGCATCGCGGCGCCAGGATCATGAACCGTTCCCCGGACGACGTTTTGTCGGAAGACCTCATCGTTTTCTGAAGGAGCGATTTCCTTTGGTGCAATGCCGCGCGAGAGCGGCTTGTAGCCCATTGTACTCCATCCGAAGGGTTCTGCGACTTCGCGCTCAAACCAAGTGTCCAATTCTATGCCTTGAAGAGCAAAGAGCTTTCGCCACAAATAAAAGCCTAGATCGCTGTATTTGTATGTCCCTGCGGGCTTGAGATCAGCACCCAGAATCATGGCCCAAACAGTATCTGTGTACGCCTCTTCAAGGTACAAGTTGGGAGTGACTTCAATGTCGCAACCCTCAGTGGAAACATTTCCGAAAACTCCAGAACTGTCCTCCAATGCAGAGATGTAAAAAGGAATCCAAGGTTCTAAGCCAGCTTGGTGTGTCAAAACCTCTCGAACCGTGCGCATGCCCAGATTGTGATCTCCTAAACCGGGAATCAGCGAGCTCAAGTGGGCATCGACATCCAGTCGATTCTCAGTTACCAATCTCATGAGAGCATTTGCGGTTGCTGCCACTTTGGTGATGCTAGCAAGGTCGTACAGCGACGTACCCGAAACAGGCATTTCGCCATCGAGTGTTCCCACTGATTTGTCTAGAACAATGTGACCACGATGGGCAACCACCACACGCGCCCCGGGCATGGCCTCTTCCTCCATCGCAACATGAAGCAGGCTGTCCACCAGAAAGGAAGGCTTTGACCACGTTGAATCACGTCCGTCCACCCATTTACCAAGACGTTGGTTGCCTCGCCAATTCAAGCCGTCTCCTTCTCGCCACGGCGCATTCGTGGGAGAAACGGGAAGTTTGCCTTGAACTGACGCCACTCCTGCGAGGGCATCTGCAACGGCCTCGCATGTGCGCGAATCGTCTTGATATGCGACAAGGACTGAACTCACACGAGGGGACAACATGGTGAAATCCTTGAGTGCATAGGGATTCCCCATCCACACAAGATTCACACGTGTTGGATTGATGCCTTCTCTTTCAAGGGCACGAACCATTGCCTCAATGCCCTCCAAATGAAGGCCAAAATTTCGTGATGGGCTGTGGCTCACTTCCGAGGCAGTGACAAGGATGTGATCGGCGGAGGCCAATGCCGACTTTACTTTTTTGCGCCCTAGACCGCTCCCGTCTTTGCCCAAGACGTGCCTCTCAACATGCCATCCGTCTCTCAAATGCTCACGCAATTGGGCTTCGAGTGGGGCACAAGAGGCATCGTGGTTTGCGAGATCCAGCAGGACCAAACGACCTGACTTGGCCAAAAGTGGTGCATGGGTCGCCGAATCAGCACCAGGGAGTAAGGTCAGACTTTGAGAGATCAATTCCCGATGAATCGCCTCAGCTCCCGCCGGCTCCCAAGGTTCTCCAACATCTGGGACGGGTTCATGCGAACGACACCACAATTTGGCCATCAGAATTCGGCGACATTTGTCAGATACGGAGGCAGAGTCTAAGCTGCCGTCAGCCAATGCATCCATGGTTTCAGCGATGGCGGCTTCCGGATTTCCTGGGAACAACAAGACATCGTTCCCCGCAAGGATGGCGTCTCGAATGCGCGGTCGTTCACTGGCAAAGTCCGCGAAGCCTTTCATGCTCATGGCATCGGTAAAAACGAGTCCTTCGAACCCCATTTCACCACGCAGAAGACTGTCAACAATCAAAGGTGACAGGGTGGAAGGCTGGGCTTCGGCGCTGTCGAGACTTGGAACATCGAGATGGGCCACCATGACGGCGCTTGTGCCGTGATAAAATGCATGACGAAAGGGGGCGAGTTCGACCGAGTCAAGCCTCTCTCTGGGATGGTTCACGGTGGGCAGGGTCTTGTGCGAATCGCTGTCCGTGTCGCCGTGGCCCGGAAAATGTTTTGCAGTGGCCAAAACATGAACATCTTGGAGCCCATCGGCATAGGCTTGCGCAAGTTGCCCAACCCATGTGACGGATTCGCCAAAACTTCGACTGCCAATGACTGGGTTCAACGGATTGGAATTCACGTCGATTACGGGGGCAAAATTCACATGCACACCTGTCGCCCTGAGGCTCTGTCCGACCACTTTCCCGAACAACCGAACCAACTTTGGATTTCTGGTCGCCCCAAGTGTCATGGCTCTGGGGAAAGACCTCGTGCTATCTAGGCGCATCCCCAAGCCCCATTCCGCATCTGAAGCAACCATGAGGGGGATTTTGGCTTCTTGTTGCAACCGCGAAAGGCGGATGCGCTGGTGATCAGGACCGCCTTGCATGCATATGACGCCGCCAAGTCCAAGTTCGCGGGCCCATCTTTCCGATTCGCTCCACCCCGAAGTGTCTTCGCGAGCATAAATGGGGACCATTAAGAGTTGGGCAATTTGTTGTTCCATCGACAAAGTGCCCATCAAGCTGTCTGCAGCTAGACTGTCTGCGCTCAGGAAAGCCGGTTTCGTTGGACCAATGTTCTCAAAGGTGCTTTGGGCGCGGTTGCATCCCGCCAGGGAGAGCAGGGCCAAAAATGTGTACAGGATGCGACCCATTAAGCGTCTTCCTCCATGCGTGTTCGCGCCAAGGAAACGAGGAAGTTGAATTGTTCTTCCACGGTCAAATCGCTGTTGTCTACCACCACAGCGTCTTCTGCCTGACGAAGAGGAGCAACTGACCGCGCGGAATCGATGCGATCGCGTTCAAGAACGTTTTCAAGGACTTCGTCGTACGACACGTCTTTGCCATTTTCCCTCATCTCGTTCAGGCGACGATAAGCCCGGGTCTCAGGGTCGGCAGTCATGAAAACTTTCAATTCGGCGTTGGGAAGAACAACCGTTCCTATGTCGCGGCCGTCCATGACCACACCTCCAGCTTCCGCCATGCGTCGTTGAATGGCCACCAGCTTCTGACGTACTTCAGGGACGCGGGCGACAAGGCTCACTTTCGATGCGACTTCCATGCTGCGGATTTCCTTTTCCACGTTGACGCCATTCAAGTGAATTTCGCTTTGCTCGGTTTGGGGATTGTATCTAAACGCAAGAAACATGCGGTCCAATCCGGCCCGCAATCCGACTTCGTTCACAACGGCATCCATCACGCTGCGCTCTCGCATGGCGTGCAACGCAGCTGCCCGGTACATGGCTCCCGTATCGATGTAGACATAGTTCAGTTCCTTGGCCAGAGATTTGGCCAAAGTGCTTTTTCCAGCACTCGAATGTCCGTCAATGGCGATGTTGATACGGCTCTTGCCCATGCGTCGAAGATAGGATGACCACGCTAAAATCAGGCGTTCGCAGGCGGTGTTTTACGCGCTTGATTTGGCAGGCGGAGGACCAGGCCCAAATGCGTTGAGCTCCCTGCAAAATGATAGACACTTCGGGCGACATTGAAATCTACATTTCGAAATTGACCGCGTATCCCGAGCGACAATCCATTGACGCCCGTGCGACCGGCAGCGACCATGGTTTTTTGACGCTGGTGATTGTAGCCTACATATCCCCTAAGATGTGTGCCGAGGTTGAGCGTCACCCCACCACTTAGGTGTCTAAAAAACTGGTCGCCCCACACCCATGTCTCATTAGGAATGACCTGACCCGTCAGAGGGTCATACAAATCATCATACGTGCCCTCAGGGGCGAGATTCCAAGTTTCGAGTCTTTGCAATCGCAGGTGGAAAGTGAATGGGGCGTTTGGAAAACTCTGGGTCAAACCGATTTGCACATTGTGGGGCAATCGCCCTTCGGGCATGATGCCAGAAAAGTCCTTTTGGATTCCAAGGTTGGAAATGAGGATTCCCATGGCCCCATAACCGTTTTTGCTTCGACGTACCAAACCCACATCCAGACCAACGACTCCCGCGTTCACTTGCTCCAAGTTGCGCAGGCCAGCAAATCCAGAAACTCCCAGAACCCAGAGCGTGTCAATGGTCCAAGACGTTCCATATTGCATGGCATAGTCCCCTCCTGAAAAATCGCCTGTGGGGTCACCTGCCGCGGTTGATCCTTCAAAGTCGCCGTAAGAAGCAAATCTCACACCTACATAGGACGCTCTGCGTCCGGAGGGATGGAGTGGAATTGCCATGGCACCGGCCCGAATGCCTGCGAAAAAATCGAGATAGCTGGTGTAAATGTTTTTGTCAATCGTGGAATCAATGGCGCTGGGATGCAACATCATCGACCATCCATCTCCTCTGACAGGCGCCACATCTAGGCCGCCAAGGGCTGCATTTCTTGCGTCGGCTGACACATCCCAAGCCAAAGAGGGAGGGACATCGCTTGTGTTTTGGCCCACAGACCTCGTTCCGCCTGCAGCAAT
>DCBH01000088.1:13834-32854 GCA_002313415.1 Flavobacteriales bacterium UBA1112 | reverse complement strand
AAAGGACGTTCCACGTGTTGTCCTAACAGCGCCCGGTCGACTACTTCCCGCATGTGGGAAACGTAGGTAAAGGTCAGACCCTTGATGTAGCGCGGATTGATGTCCTCCACGTCTTTCATGTTGCGTTTACAAAGAATGATTTCTTTGATTCCGGCTCGTTTGGCAGCCAAAATTTTCTCTTTGATGCCGCCCACTGGAAGCACCTGGCCTCTCAGTGTAATTTCGCCACTCATCGCCAAGAACTTCCTCACCTTCCGTTGGGTGAATGCACTTGCCAATGCTGTCAGCATGGTGATGCCTGCACTTGGGCCGTCTTTTGGAATGGCACCTTGGGGCACGTGGATGTGAGTGTTCCATTGGTCAAAGACCTCCGGTGTCAAACCAAGCCAATCCGCATGAGCCTTGAGATGTTGGAGAGCGATGATGGCAGATTCTTTCATCACCTCTCCAAGATTGCCAGTCAAAGTCAGTTTTCCTTTGCCCGGTGTCAGTGAAGATTCGATGAATAAGATGTCACCCCCCCGAGGCGTCCACGCCAACCCAGTCACCACCCCTGCTACCTCGTTGCCCTCATAGCGGTCCTTTTCGTGTGCGATGCCCAAGATGTCGTGCAATTCATCCGAGGCAACTTCGATGTTGTGCACTTCCTCGAGAGCCAATTGTTTGGCGCGGTGACGCACAATTTTGGCGAGTCTTTTGTCCAGACCGCGAACACCACTTTCATTGGTGTATTGCTCGACAACGGACTGAATGGTGGCCACGGGTACTTTCAGATGGGTTTTGGCCAAGCCCGACTCATTGAGGTGTTTGGGCAGCAAGTGACGCTTGCCGATTTGGACTTTTTCTTCCAGCGTGTACCCACTCACATCGATGATTTCCATGCGGTCCCGCAATGCGGGTTGAATGGTGCTGAGGTCGTTGCAAGTGGCGAGGAACATGACCTTACTTAGGTCGTAGTCCAAATCGAGATAATTGTCGTGAAACGTATGGTTTTGTTCCGGATCAAGAACCTCGAGCAGGGCAGAAGAGGGGTCTCCATGGTGGTCTCGGCCGAGTTTGTCGATTTCATCCAAAACAAAAAGAGGATTACTCGTACCACACTTTTTGATGTTTTGCAGCACGCGTCCTGGCATGGCGCCGATGTACGTCTTTCGATGACCACGGATTTCCGCTTCGTCGCGAAGCCCTCCAAGACTCATGCGGACGTATTTTCGACCCAGAGCCTCCGCAATGCTTCGGCCAAGTGATGTTTTACCTACGCCAGGCGGGCCATAGAGACAAAGAATAGGTGCCTTTAAATCCCCTTTGATTTTGAGCACTGCGAGATGCTCAATGATGCGTTCTTTCACTTTTTCCAATCCATAGTGGTCTTGGTCCAAGATCGCTTGGGCGTGATTCAAGTCGAAGTTGTCCTGGGACATTTCGTTCCACGGCAAGTCCAGCAGAGTATCTAGGTAGTTGGCCTGAACGCTGTACTCGCTGGCTTGTGGATTCATCCGCTCGAGCTTCCCTATTTCTTTGTCAAACGCATCCTTGGCGTGGTCGGGCCAATCCTTTGTAGCCGCTTTTGCGCGCTTCTCGAGGATTTCTTCCTTGAGCGGGTTTGCACCCAACTCATCTTGGATGGTCTTCATCTGCTGATGCAGAAAGAACTCCCGTTGTTGTTGGTCAAGGTCTGTTTTAACCTTGCGTTGAATGTCTTGCTTGAGAGAAAGCATTTGTTTCTCTTTGTGGAGCAATTCGAGGACTTTTTGGGCTCGCTCACGCAGATTGACTTCCTCGAGGATTCCCTGCTTGTCCTCAACCTCGACTTGCATGTTGCTGCCTATAAAATTTACCAAGAATCCCAATCGATCGATCCCTTTGATTGCTTCAGCTGCTTCCGTGGGAATGTTGGGGTTCATTTCGATGAGTTCGGCCGACAAATCGCGCAAACTTTCCATCATGGCTTGTCCTTCTTTTTCGGGTAGAGGCTCGTCCACACCGCCATAAGACTCGACCTTGGCTTTGTGGTAGGGTTCTTCTTGGATTACCTCTGACCAACGAAATTTTTGTTGGCCTTGCAAAATGACCGTGTTGGTTCCATCTGGCATTTTGAGCATTTTCAGGATGCGCGCCACGGTTCCAACTTTGTTCAAGTCATTTGGCCCGGGAACTTCGGTGTCGTCTTCTTTCTGGCTTACTACCCCGATGAGGGCCTCAGATTTGTTGGACTCGCGAATCAATCGAACGCTGCGATCGCGCCCTACGCTAATTGGGATGACAACACCTGGAAAAAGAACAGTATTTCTCAAGGACAACAATGGAAGGACTTCAGGAATATCTTTTTCCTGCATCGCGTGCTCGTCCTCCTCCGTCAGAATTGGAATGAAATCTTGGTCTTGAATGTCACTCAGTCGCATGGCCTTCTTCATTTTGATTTCTCTTTGGTCAAAGCACGTGCCAAAAGAGGGATAAGTACAATGCTCTGCCAAAACAAACGTCATCCTGTCCATTTCGTTGCACACTCCACCTCAAATTCGTCAGAGCATGCGACAGGTTGTCAGGTTTAGACTGCGCCTACGCGACGGGCAAAAGCTTCACGGATTCGCGTTTCTTCCTCACTGGACAACGTCACATCTCGGCGGGACATCACTTTTCTCGCCGTCGAGAGGCCGCGTTCCACATCGTGCACGTCACCCCCGATGCCCCAAGAGAAGGAGGGCAGGTGCCTTGGCGGCATGTTCGAACCGAAGACATTGCACATCGCCCCAACCACGGAAGCTGTGTTGAAGGACGTGTGAATTGCGGACTTGCTGTGATCTCCCATGAAAAGACCACAAAAAGTTCGTCCGCGTCCTTGGAAAGCCCCATCTAATTCAGACCACTGTGCGATTTCACCGTACGTATTTTTCAAATTGCTGCACGAGGTCTCTGCACCCAAATTGCACCACGACCCTAAAACGGAATTGCCTAGAAACCCACCATGTGCCTTGTTGCTGTAATCGTGAATGACCACGTTACTCAACTCCCCGCCAATTTTGCAGTAACTGCCAATTGTGGTGGGGCCGTAAACAAGGGTCCCCATGCGAAGTACACTTTTTTCCCCTATGGCAAAAGGGCCTCGAATTCTGCAGCCCTCCATAATTTCTGCTCCTGGACCGATGACAATGTCACCTTCTTCACAATTCAAGGATACATCGCGCAACACTGCACCAGGAGCGAGATGAATGTGGTTCATGGGGCCGTGCACAACGACCCCCGATTCCCTCCATGCCTTTCTTTCGTCCTCTTCCAAAGTGCGCAGGCGCCATGCCAATTTGAGTCTTTCTAAGTCGCCAAGAAGCCCCTCTTCTACACGTTCGAATATCAAGGATGCTTCCTTCAAGAGGTCAGGTGTAGTTGTGCTCTCCAACGATGCATTGCCGCGACCGCATTGAGCCACCCGAACTTCAAGATGGGTCCAAGATTGGTTGTTTTTAAGACCCAAGACCATGTCGACGTTCGCTGCGGTCGGCAAAAGTCGAGGGTGAATCATTGTATTTGGTTTGACTTGCAGGATATCTTTCCATTGATTTGCAATGGATCGAACCCCGAAGTGCAAAGCGTGTTCACTGCGCAAAACATTGAAAGGGTAGAGGTCAGGAGAGAGGGATGTCTCAAGAAAAAAGGATGCAGCCATGACGCAAACTTATGATGTGAACCAAAACAACCGTTCAGGTGTTGATTGGATTGGAACACCTCACAATCATCAAGAGAGCGGCGTGAAACAAGAGTTTTCAATAAAGGACCTCGAAAATCTCTCAGGAGTCAAGGCACACACCATTCGGGCTTGGGAACAACGATACCAATTGTTGAACCCTTCACGCTCAGACACAAACATTCGTACCTACTCTGGCGAGGATTTGAAGCGCTTGTTGAATGTCAGTCTTTTGCTCGAGCGCGGCATGAGAATATCCAAGGTGGCAGCCATGTCCAATGCCCAATTGGTCACCTCCATCACAGATGCGCCGAAAGGCGTGGACATCGCAGATGAGCTCGTGGCTCAACAAAAGTTGAAGGTGTCCATGATGTCTTACGATGAACAGCTGTTTCGTGAAACCATGGATGAGTGTATTGAACGCATTGGTTTTGGAGCGACAGTTGTGAGTGTTTGTCTGCCTTTTCTGGCGGACGTAGGTGTATTGTGGTTGACCAATGCGATTTGCCCCGCAAATGAGCACTTCATGAGCAATCTGCTTCGTCAAATGCTCTATGCGCAGATTCACAAAGCACAAATCCCAGAGGTCTCTGATGACGATACAGTGTTGATTCTGTATCTGCCGGAGCGAGAAATTCATGACATCTCCTTGCTTTTCCTGCATCAGCTTTGTCGGGAACACGGTCGAAAATCCGTGCTTCTTGGGCAGAGTGTCCCTTTTGAAGACCTACCAGGGGTGGCAACACAATTTCCCAAGGTGTCCTTCGTCACATATTGCACGACTGCCCCTGCAGACCATCAAGCTCAGGCCTATGTCGATCGAATTTTACGAACGTTTGGAGATCGAGATGTCACCTTTCACCTTGCAGGAGGGGTATTTAAAAACGTGGAGCCAGTCTCTGGGGTGACCATAGACATTACGGGTGGTGATCTGGTCCAGAGGTTGTTCTGAGTCAACCAAACCATCGCGCTCATTGATTTTTTTTTGGTTTAACGTGCTCATAATGAGGCTTTAAGTACGTTTTGTTGAACATTTAAGGAAAATTGTTGAACAAAATCTTTGGCTTCGTCGAAGTTTTGTTGAATCTTTGACTCGAATCGTTAAACAAAAGATGTGATGAGCACACTAGAATTTAACCAGCTTCTTGTCAGCCAGTCTGACTTTTTGAGAGGTTTTGCCCTTGGTTTTACAAGGAATGGAGCCGATGCAGATGATTTGGTTCAGGATACCATGGTGAAGGCCTTGCGGTACAAGAACAATTTCAAGGAGGGTACAAACATGAAAGGGTGGCTCTACACAATCATGCGTAACATCTTCATCAACAATTACAAAAGGAAGAAATTCCAAAATACCGTGTTGGACAGCACCGAGAATCAATATTTCATCAATGCCAGCCAAGATTACCGCGTGGATACTGTCACGACAGTGATCAATCAAGCGGACATTCTGGAGGCCATTGATGAATTGAAGCCGGACTTTAGAAAGCCCTTCACCATGTTTCTCGACGGTTATCACTACGACGAAATCGCTGAGGAGATGAACATCCCCATGGGCACCGTGAAATCACGTATTTTCCATGCGCGGAAAAAGTTGTCAGTGTCCCTCGCCGACTTCAATTAAGTCTTCTGCATAGCTCATCGACAGGATGGGCTATATTGGGAGCACTTTGGTGTCCCCAGATGCAAGTTCTTGAGCCATATTTCCTCCTCTTTCACCAACGAAAGTTTTGGTTGGCCGTCCTTATCGGCTTGAGTAGCACCCCTGGGCTCGCACAGAATGTTGAACAAGGACTGCCCATTGACGATTACGTAAACGAAGTTCTTCTGGGAGAAGGCATATCGGCGACAAACATCTCTTTTGTTGGCTCACAAGAACAAATAGGCTATCTCACCGGTGGCTCGGATGTAGGTTTTCCCATCGATGGGGGGCTTATTCTCAGCTCAGGAAATGCAGCCGATGCTTTTTGCGCCGGGCTGGGTTGCGGCGGATGCCAAGGAGGAAATCCCAGCGATTCAGATCTTCTTGACATTGCAAACAGCGTCCCTCCTCTGATCGGACAAACATTTTCCGTCGCCAGTGTGAATGACTTATGTGTGCTTGAGTTTGACTTTGACCCCGCAGGTGATTACATCTCTTTCAATTACGTTTTTGGTTCTAGCGAGTACGAAGCTTGGGAAAACAGCCAATACAATGACATCTTCGCATTTTTCTTGTCTGGTGCAGGCATCAATGGCCCTTACAATGCTCCTGCTACCTTCCCTGGTCAGGCGGTAAATATTGCGAGTGTTCCAGACTCAGACCCTGAGTTGCCCATCACGATCAGTTCGGTCAATGGTTCACTGAATGCGGAGTATTACATCTTGAATGAGGCTCCTGAAATTTGCATGAATGGATATACCACAATGCTGACTGCCGTATATCCTGTGATTTGTGGAGAGACTTATCATATCAAATTGGCCATTGGGGATGGGACAGATACCATCTTGGATTCCGTAGTCATCTTGGAAGAGGGAAGTTTTGGCTCACCCATTCCCACGACTTATGAGTCACAGGCATCGCCTGAATGTGATCCTGATCCCACAGACGACGAAGTCATTTATTGTTCTTGGGAAGATTGTGGGCCCTCGACAATTACGATCAGTCGTCCTTGTGCTGTGTCATCACTGTTTCCATTTCCCTTTGATCTCATTGCTGCTCCGGGTTCGGAAGCCACGCTCAATGAAGATGTGGTTGGTTTGCCCTCCTCGGCTGCCGTTCCGGTCGGGGAATATGGCATTTCATTGACTTTTGAAGTGCCTCAAGACAGCCTCGATGAAGGAACTGAAACGTTGAATTTGAAGGTCGTGAGCGGCAGCATCGAAAGCGAAATCACGATTATCATTTACGACACGCCTCCCTTTGAGGCTTCCATGCCTGAATTGGTAAGTGTGCCATGCGATGAGACGGAGGAGGTATGCATTGAGCTGATTCAAGATTCAGCTTACGCATACCCTCCAGTGACTTACAATTGGACAGTCAACGGCGTTGATTATGGGGAGGAAGAGTGCATCACTTACGGCGCTCTAACCTCATCACTGATGGAAGTTTATCTTGAAGATGGTTGCGATCGGGAATTGTACTTGCAGGGATTGTTTGAAGTGCCATACGATGCTCTGGAATTAACCGTTCCCAACGATACGCTGCTTTGCAATGGAGCATCTACATACATGGAACTCGGCATCGTGGGTGGACAACCGCCATATGAGGTACAATGGGCTGATTTTAACGATCAGGAATTGGTGCACTTGGTAGATCCTGAGGAGAGTACTGAGTACGAGGTCGTTGTTGTAGACAATTGCGACTACTCTGAATTTGCATCGACACAGATTGATGTTCAAACAGTGAAAGCCACCATTCTTCGGGAAAGTTTGGGTGATGATTCATATGCATTCGATGTACTTGTAGATCCAGCTGAGCCCTACGAGGGCGCCTATTTTTATCAATGGGACTTTGGAGACGGACAGTATGCCTACGAGCGAGAACCAATCCATACCTACGATGGGTTGTCCACGTACCAAGCAAAGGTGGATGTGACCACAGACATTGGATGCACCGATGTGGCCGTGGTCGACATTTATGGCGATGTCTTGTTTTACATTCCCACCGCTTTTACCCCTGACAACGACGGAATCAATGATGCCCTCGAAATTACGGGGCGTCAAATTCGCTTGTTTGAGATTTGGATATACAATCGTTGGGGAGAGTTGGTTTACAACAGCACCGATTTGAATGAAGCATGGACTGGCGATGTAAACGGAGGAGATCACTTTGCGGCCAACGGAGTTTACCATTGGGTGATCAAGGCTTCTGGATTTGATACGGACGCTCAAGAATTCCGTGGATTTGTCCATCTCATGCGCTAATCAAAAAACACCTTCATGACTTCATCTCAGAATACCCGCTCTTTGCGGAGTGCCTTCGTGGCAGTAACCTCACTCTTCTTTATGTGGGGCTTCATTACCGTACTTGTAGATGCACTTATCCCGCGATTGAAAGAGGTGTTCGAATTGACTTTTTTGCAGGCAGGACTTGTGCAATTTGCCTGGTTTGCTGCCTATGGGTTGTTGTCAATTCCAGGAGGAAATCTGATTTCTCGCATTGGTTACCAACGGGGTATTTTGGTTGGTTTGGCTGCTGCGGGTTTGGGATGCTTGTTGTTTTATCCCGCTGCATCGACAAGGCTTTATCCGCTGTTCTTGCTTGCTCTGTTTGTAGTAGCAGGGGGGATTACCATTCTACAGGTGGCAGCAAATCCTTACATCAGTGTTCTAGGAGCTGAGGAATCTGCGTCATCAAGGTTGAATCTGTCTCAAGCTTTTAATTCTTTTGGAACGACTCTTGCTCCAGTCATCGCGGCGAGTTTTCTCTTGGGGGACCAAATTCTTGACAGCGGCGCAATTGAAGCTCTTTCAGAGTCGGATCGCATGTCGTATTACGCCACCGAAGCTGCTGCTGTTCAAGGTCCGTTTGTCGCACTGGCTTTGGCCTTTTTTGCTCTGGCATTTGTGGTTGGGAGAATTTCATTGCCCAAAATCTTGGGGGAGGAGTCAAAAGACAATTCACCTTATGGTCAAGTATTGAAAAATCGAAAACTTTTGTTTGGTGCAATTGGCATCTTCGTTTACGTTGGAGCGGAGGTTGCCCTGGGATCCTACATGGTTAATTATGGACTGAGCCTCAACATTGTGGATGAAATCAAGACGAGCAAGTTGCTCGGAAGCATGGCAGGAGTGGCTGCCTTGATCAAGGGCATCGACATCTCAGGACTTGATGCCAAAGGTGTTTTGGGTGCGTTATTGACATTTTACTGGGGTGGAGCCATGCTAGGACGTTTTGCTGGGTCAGCCTTGATGCAGCGTATTGCGCCTTCCAAGTTGTTGGCTTGCGCTGCCCTTTTTGCCTGTAGTTTCATTGGTTTGTCTATTCTCAGCCACGGAGTGACCGCTTTGTTGTTGACTCTCTTCGTCGGATTTTGCAACAGCATCATGTTCCCAACCATTTTTACGTTGGCCATTGAGGATTTGGGAGACCTGAAGCCTCAGGGATCAGGCGTGTTGTGTACAGCCATTGTAGGTGGGGCATTTATCCCTCCAGCTATGGGAGCGTTGGTGGATGGTGCTGGTTTTGGTGTGGCTTTTGCGTTGCCTATGGTATGTTACTTGTACATCGCGTGGTACTCGGGTCGATTGGTGCCTTCCATTCAGGCGTGATTGACACTACAACGCTAAGTTTCCTTAACGTCTTGGGGGACTTTATGCACAACAGGCAACTTTTTCGGGTCTAGATGTGTTCTTTTGAAGGATAGTACACTCGATACATTACATCTATGGCACGAAGGAAAAAAGCGGAGAAAGAACTCCAACCAAACATCAAAGTCCGTCTGGATCGTCGAACAGTTATCACTGTTCGCGACTCGAGTAAGTTGGCTTATTGGAAAGAGAAGTTTCCAGGACTGGAAATCTTGGAAGAATCTTGATGAAGAAAATGTCGAGTAGCTTCAAGTTGAAGGAGTTGCGAGCCAAAACAAAGAATTAGAAAGAAAAAAGGCGGCCCACATGGGTCGCCTTTTTGAATTTGACAGAAACGACAGATTGTTACTGAGCCTCTGCAGCTTCCTGTTCTTTCCAAGGTGCAAATGCAAGTTGTTCGCGTCCTCTCTTGGTCAAGGCATAACCGTCTTTATTTTGAATCAGCCCATCTAGGTATAGATTGGTGATGCGTTCACCGATACGCGCTTTTCCAACATGGAGGTCTGTATCCTCTTCGATGCGTTTCCAAAAATTGCGCTCGAGAACAGCAAGGCGGATGTGACACTGGTTCTCGATTTTGTGCTGGTGAATGATGTCGAGAATCATGTGATCGTATTTGTCCAAGTTATTCATGATGCAGGCTTTGTTTGGTGAGAGATTTGGTTGGCAAGAAAAGACTTTTCGCTCGCAATGTGCCGGCCACACTGGGGTGCGTTTTGCACGATTTGTTCACGTCATTTCTAAAAATGTGAACAACATGTGAATATCTCACTCAGTCGATTGAATACCAGAGCTTTTCGCAAAGTAGCCGAAGTAGCGACGCATGTAGTGGACATCTCTGTCAGGGAAGGCAGAGGTCTTGAACGGGGCGTGAATATGAACAAACCTTCGACGCTCTTCCCAAGCGCAGAGGGTGATGCGACTGTTGGCTTCGTGAGCTGCGGTGACGATGGCTTTCAAGTCCTCATTCGTGGCACTGGTCGTGGTTGCATTTGTGAGGCCTCTATTGAAGTGCGCTACACTTTCTTCGCTGCGCTCTCGCTCCGACAGCGTGGGCGATTGAAGCAAATGAACTCTCACAGGCATGACCGCTGCCAATGCCCGGACTTGCCATTTTTTTTGGGCCCAAATGACAAGGGTTGTTCGCCAAAATTGGGGAGGAAGTTGTCCTCTCAATTGCCATCCAAAAATTTTGACGCAAAAACGGCTCAGTTTGACCGTCCAAATGGGACGTCTTTGACTTTTTATCCGTCGCTTGCTTGATCCAGACTGGGGTTTGAAGGTTTCATGATTGCTCATGGTGAATCATCTCAGATTCGTATTCCGTCCAAGGTCCGTGCAGGGTCGGACCTGATTGGAGGAAGTGGCTTAACTGCGTTTGGAATTCTGCCCGTGACCAAAGCTTGGCCCCGAGAGAAGCAAGATGGGGATTCATAATCTGGCAGTCTACCGGGCCAAACCCTTTGAGCCTGAGCCAACGTACGAGGCGCACGAAAGCCACTTTTGACGCGTTTGTAGCCGTGGAAAACATGCTTTCGCCGAAGAACATTCGCCCGAGCGACACACCGTACAACCCACCCACCAATTTTTCACCTTGCCAAGTTTCTACCGAATGGGCCAGTCCAAGGTGATTCAATTCCACGTATGCCTGTATGATTTCTTCTGTAATCCAAGTGCCTTCACCATCTCTCGGGGCATGTTGGCAACCTCGCACAACAGTTTCGAATGCACGGTCCATGGTCACGCGGTAACGATCCTTATTGAGTTCGTTGCGCATGCTTTTGGACACTTTTAAATCGCCCAGAGGCAGGACAGCCCGTTCGGGTGGAGCCCACCACAAAATGGGGTCTTCACTCATGAACCAAGGAAAAGCGCCGTGTTCGTATGCAGCCAGCAAACGATTGCTTGAAAGGTCCCCACCCAAGGCCAACAAGCCATGCTCGCCTGCGACATTCACAGGTGGGAAATGCACGTTGGAATCAAGTACATGGACCTTCATGTCGCAAAGAAACAAACCGATAGCTTCCTTTGCGGTCATGGAGGACCTCAACTTGGAGTTTTCAATGTCCAAAATGCGTCAAATCCTCAAATCGGAATCAAAACCCGGATGGAATGCGCACATTCTCGCCTGCCCACCAGGGCGCCCCAAAGACTTGCCCGATCGTGCCAAGTGTGCAAAAAGAGCAGGGGTCGCTTGTGTCATGTGGTGGGATATTCAACATGGCTGGACCGTGACTTTCATGAAGAGAACTGAGGACAAATCACCGCACAGCGGTCAGTGGGCATTTCCTGGAGGTGCTGAGGAATCGGTGGATGGAGGTGACTTGGTAGAAACTGCGCGCAGAGAATGTCTCGAGGAAATCGGCGTGCTGTTGCAAGATCATCACGTTTTGGGTCAGTTGTCTCCTCTCTACATTCCTCCAAGTGACTTTCTTGTTCAACCCATCGTGGCGGTTGTTGATGCCCCTCCGACTTTCAAGTTGCAAAAAGAAGAGGTGGCAGAGATTGGTTTGATGCCCTTGAAAGAATTGCCTCATTCCGGCCAGACATGGCCCATGGAACAGGTGCGCGTCAAGGGTCAAAGTATTCGTGTCCCCGGATGGCCCATAAATGAGGATGTTTTGTGGGGAGCGACGGCAATGATTACGGCTGAGTTGATTGAGATCTGCGTGCAGGCGGGATTTGGTCGTTCCTTTGCAACCTTAGACAACAGGATGTCATGAAGGACTTGATGCACGCAAATGATGAAAAAGTAAAGGCAGCCCTCTCCAAAGCGAAAAAAAAAGGAGACGCCACCTGGGTACAACCTTTACTCGATGCGTATGCTGCCCGGCATGAAGATGCGTTGCGCGAGGAGATGAAAATCATGCTTGGATCCATGAAATTGTCCTCTGCGGAACAAACGTTTCTCGATGCGCTTGTGAATCCAAGCTTGAAACACATTAAAGCCGACATCTTGGGTTTTCTCTGGAGTTGTGGTTTCACGTGCGAAGGAAACTTGTCTCGCGTCGCTGGCGTGGCATGTGAAGGCGACTTTCAACAAGCATTTGAAGGAGCGACACTGATTGAACTTTCGGAAACAGTGGTTGACGAAAAGGATCTTCTCGAAGCTCAAGTTGTTGTTGGTGAGGCCATTCAGTCAGAAGATAAATCAAACATCAGGCCGCTGCTGGAGGCCATGCGCAATCATTTGGCGTCGCTGCACAAAGCGATGCAGTGAGGAGCTGTTGTCACTCAATGGACTTTTGGCCTTCTTTTCTCAATGCGCGTTAAAGGGCCTGGACACGTTCCGTGGTGGCAATCTGCGCAGGCGGAGACCACGGCATTGAAGTGCTCCTTGGAAGGCGTTTGATTGAATTGTTGAATGGCTTGATGGTAGAGGGGGGCGTGGATCATGTAATGACCATTGATCATCGACCCATCCGTGGGTTCAAGTGCAAACAAATTGTGACTTGGCAAGGTGTATTTCCCCCATTCCTTTTCGGGATCTGCCATGACACCTTCTAAAACCATTTGCAATTGGCCATCCATGGCCACCATGGCAGACGCCAATGCGGAAGATCCATTGGGTTGATTGGGTGCAAGCTTTGGTTTCGTTTCATGACATTCCTTCGTCTCACACGCGGAAAGCAGTGCAAGCGCAGCCAAGATGAAGGCAGGCACCATCAACGCTGGAATCGCATGAGACAATCGCGTCATATTAATCTTCGATCATCACCCCAGTGGCAGTGAAGGCGAGGCGAAATTCAGGCTCTACAATGGCATTGATTTCTGCCTGAGTTTTCCCCGCGTCCTCTGCATAATGACGGAGCATGGGGACAGTCAAGGTGTCGTAGAAGGCCTCGCCCTGAACAACGGTGCGTTTGCCTTCGACTCCCGCGGTAGGTACGAAAAATCCGTAATCGAGGAAGCGAACAAAAACGGTATCTTCACCTGATACGACGTCCATCCAACAACCTTTTTTCGCACAAGTGGCTGTGATGTCGCCTTCAAAACGCAATTCTGCACGACCTGATTCGGCCAAGACTTTCCGCATTTCGGCCCCATTTACGGGGGCTTCTGTATCGATGACTGACCCGTAGAAAGTTTGATTTTCAGGTGAGCCATTTGATTCTACGGGTGTTGCAGAACCACATCCTGCAGTCAAGATGACGAAACCACATAAAGAGAAATGAAGTGCGATGAGTTTATTCATGGTTCAGGGGTGAAATAGGGAAGCGGTAATGTTGATTTGGATCAATGCGTGCGTGTCATTCGTTCGTGGGTGACAAGGAGAAAGTCTCCTCGACCTACTTCACTTTCGTGAGGGGATGACATGTCAGATTGCATATGGGCGTGGATGGTGACAATGTCAATTTCGGGTTGCCCTTGGCTTAAATACCATCCAATACCTTCACCGTCTTGACTGTGATAGGCTCCATTGAAATGGACGAAGGGCCCCTGTTCTTGTAGATTCGACAAAATAAAGTGGGCCATGGTGGCGTCTTTGATCGCTTGTGCCATGGGCAGGGTTTCTCCTCCATGGCCGCCACCCATGGACAACATGGCGTTGTATCCCGGGAGAGTGATGTCAAATGCAATAGGCAGAGGCGGAAGATATGTTTGAGCCTCAGGGCTAAGGTCTTGAAGACCAGCTAGCCCGTTCTGATAAACGTAACTCGCATACCTACGTGGTACATTGGTTGCAACGAAAGGCAACCCGTTTTCTTTCGCAATCTCCAGAAGAGGGTGATAGTCAGTGAAGTGATTGGGCCACAAATTTGCGGCCGCTTTGAGCTTTTCGTTGCTCATCAGTCCGGCAAGAAATTCGTTGACCACCAATTGGTCGTCAGCTTCTAGCATTTCAGCACCTAAAACAGGCCGAACTCCCGTGGAGATGAGGTCTCGGACCAATTCGGTTTGAAGCCAGTGCATGATGGGGTCGTCGTGGTATTCACCAAACAAAACGACATCTG
Source organism: Flavobacteriales bacterium UBA1112 (assembly GCA_002313415.1). Taxonomy (GTDB): domain Bacteria; phylum Bacteroidota; class Bacteroidia; order Flavobacteriales_D; family Sanyastnellaceae; genus UBA11663. The sequence continues at coordinate 18,931 of DCBH01000088.1, read as the reverse complement.
CATTGGCAGCTGCCTCTACGAGAGTATTCCATTGAGCGGGCTTACCAACTGCATCAAACAGGGCGTAGGCTCGAGGCGAGTCAGCCAAAGCCTTGTTGATGGCTCGGTTTTGGCCGAATCCCGCACTGGAGAGAAGGGTGAGGAAACAGAGAAGAAGAGAGGGTTTCATGAGTCAAGTTTGAAAAACACCGGGTCGAAAAGATTCTGTTGTAGGAGATGCATTCGCCACTTCAATTCCCATACTCACCCAGCTTCGAGTCGCCTCGGGGTTGATGATTGCATCTACCCAAAGACGCGCCGCTGCATAGATTGGATCTGTTTGGGCATCGTAGCGTTGCGTAATTGCACTCAGCAAATCAGCCTCTTCTGTTTTCTCAAGCTCTTGACCGCGTTTGGCGAGCGATGCTTTCTCAATTTGAAGCAAGACCTTAGCCGCTTGCTCTCCGCCCATAACTGCGATGCGTGCTGTGGGCCAGGCGACAATGAAACGCGGGTCGTAGGCCTTGCCGCACATCGCATAATTGCCTGCACCATAGCTGTTGCCAACAACGATGGTGAATTTCGGGACGACGCTGTTTGCAACTGCGTTTACCATTTTCGCGCCATCCTTGATGATTCCTCCGTGCTCTGAACGAGAACCCACCATAAAGCCTGTGACATCTTGAAGGAAAACCAAAGGAACATTTCTTTGGTTGCACGTTGCGATAAATCGCGCGGCTTTGTCCGCACTGTCCGAGTAAATCACTCCTCCAAATTGAAGGCCATCTTTCTTACTCTTGACCAAACTTCTTTGATTGGCGACAAGTCCCACACTCCAGCCGTCGATGCGCGCATAGCCACAGACCAAAGTTTTGCCATATCCTTTTTTGTACTCAGTAAAACTGCCTTCATCAGCAATCGACGCAATCAGCTCATAGGTATCATAAGGTTCTGTTCGTGCGTCTGGCAACACTGCACAAGGAGAGGGTCCAGAGGGAAGGGAGGCTTCGTCACGATGAAATCCAGCTTTGCCGCCAAGGTCGCCCCAATGGGAAACGAGTGTTCGGATATGTTCGAGAGCTTCTTCTTCATTTTTGCAACGGTAATCGGTCACACCACTGATTTCGTCATGGGTTGCTGCCCCACCTAAAGTTTCATTGTCAATGGTTTCCCCAATGGCGGCTTTTACCAAATAACTGCCCGCCAGAAAAATTGAGCCTGAACCTTCGACAATGATGCTCTCGTCACTCATGATTGGGAGGTAGGCTCCACCTGCCACGCAGCTGCCCATGACTGCTGCGATTTGAGGAATGCCCAAAGAGGAGAGGCGGGCATTGTTTCGAAACATTCGTCCAAAGTGCTCTTTGTCGGGAAAAATTTCGTCTTGCATAGGTAGATACACGCCGGCACTGTCAACGAGATAAATGATCGGGAGGCGATTCTCAAGGGCAATTTCTTGAGCGCGTAAATTCTTTTTTCCTGTAATCGGAAACCAGGCACCCGCCTTGACCGTGGCGTCGTTGGCCACAACAAGGCATGGCTTCCCATGAATGCGACCGAGTTCGACAACAACACCCCCCGCCGGACATCCTCCCTCTTCCTCGTACATACCATGGCCCGCGAGCGCGCCAATTTCGAGTCGTTCACATCCGGAGTCAAACACCTTGTCAAGTCGCTCTCGAGCGGTCAATTTTCCTTTGGCGTGTTCCTTTTCAATGCGTTTGGCGCCCCCACCTAGACGAACTTTGGCCAAAATGCGTTCAAGATCGGAGAGGCGCATGCGCATTCTGTCTTCGTTAAGATTCTGCGTCAGATGTTTGTCCTTCACCATGTCTCGAAGGTACAGCAACCCCCTACCTTTGCGGTTATGAGTGGGGTATCACTTTCTTCCATACCAGTTTGGGTGATTTGTGTGATGCTGATTTTATTTGGTTGTGGTGTAGGCGAGGTCGACCAGCGCGTTGTTGAGAATCGGCGGGACACAAATCATGCCCAAGGATTTCAATGGCTTTCTTCAATGCACGGCGAACCTGTTTTGGCAATTCGCCAGCCGCGCACCGGAATTCCTCTTGCAACTGTGGCCAAAAGTGAAGTCCGCTGGCAGCGACTGCCCGATCCTTGGAATCGGGTACCTCACGTTCACATGCGCAGTGACCGCGGGTATGTGACTACGAGCACCACCCACGTTCATCTTATGGACGCTGGAGGAGCACTGGCTGGGTGGCGCGGGTGCACGTCGATTCCCTTTCTGAGAGACTCGACCGTGCTTGCGTGGGCTGATTCCAGTGGTGTACGCGATGTGCGCGGTGATGGTGGCTTGAATGTCGAAGTTATGGCCATGATGAATGTTGGATGCATCTTGACAGGGCCAGATCAGGATTTGACCGAACGCGGTTGGCCTTGGGTTCCCGTCACTGAGTATCTCGAGCCCCACCCTTTGGGACGCGCGGAATGGATGATTCCTCTGGGTTGGTTGGCAGGAGATTCGGCAACGGCGTCGGTGGCCTTTGAGGGGATTGAACAAGCTTATTTTCGAGAAATGTCGTTGACAAAGCCGTCATCTAAGCGTGTCTTTACGGGCAGTGTCGCGGACGGAATTTGGCACGCGCCTGGTCATGACAGTTTTGTTGCGCAGTGGATTAGAGATGCTGGTGGCATTTATGCATTGAGCCAATCCGACCAACGAACCAACGTGGAATTGGGATTGGAGTCCATGTTGGAACTCGTGAACCAAACTGACGCATGGGTACTTGTGACTTATGATGCTGATACGTTGACCATGCGCGACATCGAGGCTATGGACCCGAGACATGTGGAAGTAATGCAAGCTGTGGATGAAGTTTGGGTTTGCAATACCGCGAAAGTTGATTACTTCGGCACTGTGGTGGCTCACCCGGAGTGGGTGCTTGCTGACTTGGCGGCGTTGTTACGCGGGCAACCCAAAGGGCCGTATGGCTTGTTTTCCCGCATGAATTTTCAAAGTCCGTCCCCATGACATCCAAAGCTTGGTGGACTATGTTGTTGTTGGCACTGGGTTTGGTGTTGCATCTTTTGTTGGGTGAGGTATCAATGGGATGGTCTGAGTGGATGCAGGCAATTCTAGGTATTTCAACTTCATCTCTTCACTCGGTTGTGCTTTGGGAGATTCGCATTCCAAGGGCTCTCACAGCGATTTCTGCAGGCATACTTTTGGGGTGGTTGGGGATGTTGATGCAAACTTGGTTTCGAAATCCGTTGGCGGGTCCCAGCGTCTTGGGCATCACGTCGGGCGGTTCCCTTGGGGTTGCGATGTCGGTTCTTTTGGGCCTTGCATTTCCCGCTTGGATGGCTGCAGCAGGAGGATGTTTGCTTGTTCTTGGATTGATTGGACTTGGTGCCAGAAGATTTGCATCCCCCGTAACAACCCTTGTATTTGGATTGATGATCAGTTACGCGGTCGGTGCCACTGTGACGGTCCTGCAGTCTTCAGCCAGTGCAGAATCTCTTCAAACCTTTGTTTTCTGGGGAATGGGAACGTTTGGAAAAGCGACACTGAATCAGGCCACGATTTGTTTGATTGCAGTAATGATTTTAGGGGGGTGGTTGTTCTGGCGCGCGTCCTGGTTAGACATGTGGACGCTGGGTGAGGATTTGGCCCAAACCATGGGTGTCCCACGGTCGCGGCTCCAAGGAGAAATCTTGTTGTTGACCGGTTTGATGGTAGGGTTGGTGACTTCGATATGTGGACCTCTTGCATTTCTTGGATTGGCCACTCCTCACGTCTACCGGTTTTTTCACGCTCCCCGAAGTCATCGTGCAGCCATGCTTGGAATCGGGGTGTGGGGCGCGGTGTTGGCACTCGCCGCAGATGGTTTGGTTCGATGGACAGATGCCAATGGGGGATTCCATTGGCCATTGAACGCGGTATTGGCGATGCTGGGTGCGCCAGTGGTCGTCATGGTGCTTTGGAAACGAAATCACGACTGGTCATGAGGTTGCATTTGAATGACCTGTGGGTGGGCCATCGAGCTCATTGTCCATTGCTTGAGGGCGTCACCGTTTGCTTTGAGCCAGGGGGTATGCATGTGTTGCTTGGCGTCAATGGTGCGGGAAAGACGACCTTGCTTAGAACGTTGTTGGGTGTTCAAACTCCTTTGTCTGGTCATTTTTTCATCAAGTCTGGCTCGGAGGTCATTCATCCGATTGATGGCAAGGCTTGGGGGAGGCATGTGGCATTCGTTCCATCGATGCCTCCCAAACATGTTGGATTGACAGTTTCTGAGTTGTTGTCTTTGTCAGGCTCTAGCAGTGAAGCTTTGTCGAGTCATCCCCAATTGAAATCTTGGAGGAACCAGCGAATGTCCATGTTGAGTGATGGTCAGGCGCAACAGGTGATGGTTGCGCGGGCCATGCTCCAATCTCGTCATTGGTTGGTATTGGATGAACCCACTGCATTTTTAGATGTTCGTAGTCAGCGTCATTTGTGGAGCATGTTGACGACTCACCTCAAAAAAGGAGGGAGTGCGATGCTCGCTACCCATGACTTAAGAGGTGTGCATCGTTGGTTCGATCAGGCACCTCAAGGGGTGGTGGAGGCGAGTTCAATTCACATCGTCAATCAGTCTGGACTCAAACCTATATCTGCCAGCGCTTCTCTCGACGATTTGGAATCTGCCTTGGTTTGAACAAAAGACCTTATGACGAGGTAAGGCGGGCGTATCTTTGCCTCCGCTCCGAACGATCCGTATATGCTTGAACGTATTTTGATTGGCCTGACGTTTGTCACTGTTTTCTTCGCTGTTATCGAGGCGCTGACCTTCCGTTCATTGATGAAAGTTTATGGCGAGATGCCTTGGTGGCCAACCGCCAAGATGGTCTGGTGGATTGGACATATCCTGGTTTGGTCTGCTTTTTTGGCAGCATTTTTCATGTGGCCTACCTGGCGGGGTACACATCCAGTAATGCTTCGCACAATCATTGGAGTTACCTTCGTCCTGACCATTCCGAAGCTTTTTGTTGGGGCGATTCAAGTGTTGGATGAGTTGCGTGCCGTTGGTATGTGGGGATGGTGCGCATTGATTGGACAGTCGACGGAGGGGGTTCTGACGCGCAGGTCATTTTTGAATGTATTTGGTCAAG
>DCBH01000088.1:5439-13449 GCA_002313415.1 Flavobacteriales bacterium UBA1112 | reverse complement strand
AAAGTCAGGGAACATGTGGTAAGACATCCCAATTTGCCCAAGGCATTTGAAGGCCTCAGAGTCGTTCAGTTAAGCGACGCGCACTTGGGGTCTTTTGCAGGTACTCCGAAGCCAGTACTTCAAGCCCTGCGCAAGGTCAATGATCTTAAACCTGATTTGGTTTTGTTCACAGGCGATATGGTCAATGAGCTTGCTGATGAGGCGGAACCGTGGGTGGAGGCATTTGCCAAAATCAAAGCACCGCTTGGAAAATTCAGTGTGATGGGCAACCACGACTATGCGGACTATGGTCCGTTTAGCAAAGAGGAGCGCATTGCGAGCGTCTCCCTTTTGAAAAGAATTCAAGCGCGAATGGGATTTCAAATGCTCAACAATGATCACATTATCTGGGAAAGAGATGGTGAAAACCTTGTTTTGGCTGGTGTCGAGAATTGGGGCAAAGGATTCAGGCAAAGCGGGAATTTGAGTGCAGCATTGGAGGGCAGTGGAGCTGAAGACAATTTTGTCATGTTGATGAGTCATGACCCAACCCATTACGAACTGGAAGTCATGAATGACAAAGCCCCTGTAGAATTGACGCTAAGTGGACACACCCATGGCATGCAAATGGGCATCGAAATTCCATGGCTTGGCATCAAATGGTCTCCTTCGTCTCTCACTTACAAACGTTGGGGGGGATTGTATCTCGAGAAGGATCAATACCTCCACGTCAATCGAGGATTTGGCGTTCTGGGTTTCCCTGGCCGTATTGGAATGCCTCCCGAAATCACCATTTTGACCTTGGCTCAAGGGTCGCCTGAGGCCTAACTTCACACTGGCGAGTCTCTCGCATTGTTTACTGAACTTACATCTTTATGTCAGACGATAAAAAAGTCATTTTTAGCATGGTGAAGGTCAACAAAACGACCCCCACTGGCAAGCATATTCTTAAGGACATCTACCTCTCTTTTTTCTACGGTGCCAAAATTGGCATCATAGGCAACAACGGTGCGGGTAAGTCAACTGTAATGAAAATCATCGCAGGCCTGGATGAAGCGTTTCAGGGAGACGTGGTCTGGGGAGATGGATATACCGTGGGGTACCTCTCTCAAGAACCCGAACTTGATGAGTCCAAAACAGTTCGGGAAATTGTGGAGCAAGGCACTCAGGAAATCGTGGACGTCTTAAAAGAGTACGAGGAAATCAACATGAAATTCATGGATGAGGCGGTTCTGAACGACCCGGATAAAATGCAACAACTCATCGACCGCCAGGCGGCCGTCCAGGACAAGATTGATGCCCTTGATGCATGGGAACTCGATACAAAGTTGAGCATTGCCATGGATGCCCTGCGATGTCCACCGGATAATCAAAAAGTCTCTGAGTTAAGTGGTGGGGAGCGTCGTCGAGTGGCTCTGTGTCGTTTGTTGCTTAAGCAGCCCCACGTGTTGTTGTTGGATGAGCCAACGAACCACCTCGACGCGGAGTCCATCGATTGGCTTGAACAACATTTAGAACAATACAAAGGAACTGTCTTGTGCGTGACACACGACAGGTACTTCCTAGACAATGTGGCAGGTTGGATTCTTGAACTTGATCGGGGTGAGGGCATTCCTTATGAAGGCAATTATGCTTCATGGTTAGAGCAGAAGAGCAAGCGTCTTGCACAGGAAGAAAAACAGGAAAGCAAGCGTCGTAAAGAACTCGACCGTGAGCTTGACTGGATTCGACAAAGTCCAAAGGGGCGCCGCGCAAAAAACAAGGCTCGCATTAGCAATTACGAGAGCATGCTTGCCGAAGGGACCAAAGAAAAGGATGCCCGTCTCAACATTCCCATTCCCAACGGCCCGCGACTTGGCAACAAGGTCATTGAAGCAAGTGCTTTGTCGAAGGCATTTGGGGACAAATTGTTGATTGAAAACTTGACCTTTCAACTTCCTCCTGCAGGCATTGTCGGAATCATTGGACCCAATGGTGCGGGAAAAACCACGTTGTTTCGGATGATTATGGGTGAGGAAATCCCAGACGCTGGCCAGATTGACACAGGCGAATCCGTACAAATTGGCTACGTCGACCAAAGGCACGCCGACATTGATCCGAACAAAACGGTGTGGGAAGTCGTGTCAGGGGGGAATGAACAGGTGGAGATTGGTGGCCAGCTTTTCAACAGCCGAGCCTATGTCAGCAAATTCAATTTCAATGGGGCCGATCAACAGAAAAAGTGTGGAGTTCTTTCAGGGGGTGAGCGCAATCGCCTCCACCTTGCGATGACTTTGAAGACAGAGGCAAATGTCCTCCTGCTGGATGAGCCAACCAATGACATTGATGTCAATACGTTGAGGGCACTCGAAGAAGGCATTGAAGGCTTCGCGGGATGTGCGGTGGTCATCAGTCACGACCGGTACTTCCTTGATCGCATTTGCACCCATATTTTGGCCTTCGAAGGGGACAGCCAAGTCTATTGGTTTGAGGGGACCTACAGCGAATACGAGGAAAATCGAAAGAAGCGTCTCGGTGACGAAGGTCCAAAGCGAATCAAGTATCGCAAACTGATGAGGGGATGATAAATGGCCGTCCGTATGTCGGACGGTTTGCTCCGTCGCCTACAGGTCGGTTGCACCTCGGTTCCATGGTCGCGGCTGTGGCGAGTTATTTGGACGCCAAGGTGCACGGAGGTAGATGGTTGGTGCGAATTGAAGATTTGGATCCAACCAGGGAAGTGAAAGGCGTGTCGAGTGACATCTTGCGAACGCTGGAGAGCTTTGGACTGGGATGGGACGGCCCGGTTGTGTACCAAAGTACCCGTCATGAAAAGTACCGAGAGGCCCTAGATTCATTGATGATTTCCGGGCTGGCTTTTGGCTGTGCTTGCACCCGCAAGACATTGGCCAAGGCCGACGGATCGAGGGTTTATCCTGGATTTTGTCGGTCTGGCCTACCCAAGGGCACAGCCCCGAGGTCATGGCGATTTAAAATGCCACGAGGTGTGTCGCTCTCATGGCACGACAGAGTGGTTGGGAGACAGTCTTACAGTCCTGATTCCGTGGGAGATGTCACATTGCTTCGTGCCGATGGCCATTGGGCTTATCACCTCGCGGTGGTGGTCGACGACGCCGATCAAGAGGTCACAGACATCGTGAGAGGAGCAGATCTTATCTCATCAACTGCGGCTCACGTGGGTATCCAGCGTGCACTCGGCATACCTAAGCCAAAATATGCACATGTACCCCTTGTACTCAACGCGGAAGGGCAAAAACTCAGCAAGCAAACTTTGGCTCGCCCTGTGGAAATCAAAGATTCGCGAGAAGTACTTTCTATGGTTTTCAAGCACCTGAGCCTACCTGAAGACATGTCCTCTCATCCGAGAGATATGATGTCTAGCGCCATCAAACATTGGGGCAAAAAATGGAAAGAGGAAGACGAATGAACCTCACTCCGACTTGTCAGCCATGTTGTTCACTGCCTCTTCACTACGAGGGTGATATTCACTCACTTGGTCTTTCAAGAAGCGCGTGTCAAGGTGAGTGTAGATTTCTGTTGTGGTGATTTGAGCGTGCCCTAACATTTCTTGAACGGCCCGCAGGTCTGCTCCACTTTCGATAAGATGTGTGGCAAAACTGTGTCGGAAGGTGTGCGGACTAACATTCTTACGAAGACCTGCGGCAACCACGCTTCTCTTGAGTAGAGTGAATGCCATTTGACGTGTCATTTTACGACCTTGTCTTCCCAAAAAGAGTGTGTCTTCGTGCCCTTTCAATGGAACGATGTTGGCGCGGTAGTGGCTGAGGTAGTCATCGATGGAATCGCACGCCTGCTGACCAATGGGGACTATGCGCTCCTTGTTTCCCTTGCCAATGACACGGACAAGACCATCTATCAGGTCCACTTTGGAAAGTTGCAAGTCGATGAGCTCGGACACTCGCAAGCCGCAACTGTAAAGGACTTCAAGCATGGCTTTGTTTCGAACGCCTTCCCGTCGACTCATGTCAACTGCGTTGATGATGCTTTCGATTTCTTGTACGGTCAATACATCAGGCAACTTTCGTTCTGGTCGAGGAGCTTCGATCAATTGAATGGGGTCGGTGTCCATGATGCCTTCTATGCGAAGGTATTTGCAGAAACTGCGCACTCCACTGAGCATTCTTGCTTGGCTGTTGCGGGCCAAGCCTCGCTCGTATAGATGACCTAAGAAACGCTCCACATGTGGAAGTTCAATGTCCATCGGGGCCTTTACACGCTCCTCATTTACTGAGAATTCCATGAACTGTTTGATGTCTCGCATGTAGGCCATCACGGAATTCTTACTCAATCCCCTCTCAAGGACGAGATAGTCTTGGTAACCTTGCATGGAGGCCTTCCAGTCTGTGGCTCGCGGTGACATGCTTTTAAGGTATCCAAGTTTGGTTCGACAACAGAAGCGCTTCTTGGACCGTGATTCGCTCCCCTTCAAGGGATGCGGTAACAAAAGCATCTTTCGCAAGTGTGCTCGTCCAAATGTTAGAGCGCACAGAATGAGCCTCGCTGTAAGTACTCACTTCTGGCAAGAGGTATTTGCGCCAGCCCTCGTGGCGGTAAATGGTGTATGAACCGCTGTAACCGATGTAAGCAGCTACCTCGTCGGCAGATAGGTCTCGGTGGTTGGCAACCAACTGCACCGCATAGGAAACCTCTGTATTGCTTCTGGTGTCGCGATGGAGGTCTCGTAAATTCGTACGAGTCTCCGTCACTGACGAGGAGTCAGGTGGTAGATTCAATTCCATGTTTTCATTCAAGGCAGGCAACGCCTCCATCCATTCAACACCTGCAAGATGCGATGTTTTGGTTTGAGTTCCAAATGCGATTTCCAAATCACCATCGAAGGCCAAAGTTTTCACTTCCGAGGCGCATTTTAAAATGTAAGAAGGTGCCAATTTTTGTCTTTCTGGTGCTTGAAACCACAGGAATATTTGTGCATTTTCCTCCTTTCGTAGAGATGCTCCTGACGATTCCGTCACTTCACATGTGCAATGGGAAGGAATGTATTCTGTGATTTTCACAAAAGAGCCTGCTTGAAATTGCTGAATCTGAAGATCCACCTCTGCACTGTTTGTATCCAGCAATTTGGCTCTTCGAGTGGCCTTCGGCTGCACGGTTGTGGCTGTGGAAAAAGATTCTCGCGGAAGAATGATTGTGCCCAGAGTCCAGCGTTGTCTTTTTCCTTGGTTGACGTGCTCCCAGTCAATGTCTAGCAAAGGAACTTTGGATTCGTGTTCGGCTTTATCCCATTCCAATTGCAGTGTAAGTGAAACGACATCTGGATTGTCTCTCCACATCCAGTGGTGAATGTTGTTGTTAACCCAATGGTCGTCACAGGAGATGCGCGAGGGTGTTACGCTGATAGAATTGGTCGAATGACGGGGAACTAGACTGAGCTTACTGAGCTCTGGATTTCCAGTTGTGGCCAAAGCGATTTCGATGGTGCAGGTGGATGCGGTACGTTGAGTCACTTCCCATTCAAGCACTGGTGTGGGAGAACTGACCAAAGCCGTCAGGAGGGAAAATAGGGGGAGAAGGATGGGAGCAATCACAATTCAAATCTCGGTAGCCATTTCATGGAATTTTGCCAAGAATGGATGCGATGCTCACGTCGCTTGGTGTACAAGTCGATTGTGTTGAAGCACTTTGTTGCGCCACAAGAAAAATCCCGCTCCAACGTTTCGGAGCGGGACCAACTTAACCAAATTATCACTTGATGTTTAGCTCTTCGCTAAACTCACTTTAACATGTCTAAATTACGATGGCCTTTGGATGGGGACAAACCTTTCAGGCGGGTCTTTAAGCGATATAATGTTAAGAACTTCGATGTGGACAGCAGTTCAACTTTTCTTGGGAGACAACGGCGAAATTTTAAAAGCATGACTTATCTTTGCAGTCCTAATTTTAAATTATGAAAGAAGGCATCCATCCCGACAACTACCGTCTCGTGGTTTTCAAAGACATGAGCAACGAATATGCTTTTTTGAGCAAGTCTGCCGCGGAGACGAAGGAAACCATCCAGTGGGAGGATGGAAATGAGTACCCCCTCGTCAAGGTTGAGGTGAGCCACAAGAGCCACCCCTTTTACACTGGCAAAACGCAATTTGTGGACACCGCTGGTCGCATTGATAAATTTCGTCAGAAGTACGGCAAATTTGACAAGAAGCCCAGCAAAGAAGTGTGAGTGCCGGACATTGACAATAAAAAAAGCTCGCTGCGAAGCGGGCTTTTTTTGTCTTACACTCAGACTCAATCTCTGCGAATGGGGGAAATACTCTGAATGGTTAAGCCAAATCCCACCGAACCAGTAGCTTGGTCTGAATTGCTTAGCAACATGATGTTCTTGATGCCAATGTGACGCAAAATTTGGGCACCAATGCCTCGGTCTTTGGAATCCAGTTTGGGGTAGTTTCCGTGCTGCTTCGCCTTTTTCATTTCTCGGTAAGCCATCAACTCATCCGCCAAACCTCCGCCGTGGCGCGTTTTATTGATGAAAATGACAGCACCTTTTCCTGCGGATTGAATTTGCTTCATGGCTTGATGAAGTTCGGGCCCTTTGCCAAAATCAGTGACTTGGAAAATGTCAGCAACCATGCTTGATGCGTGAATCCGAACTGGGACGGCCTCATCTTCGTCCCAGCTTCCCATGACCAGAGCGAGGTGATCTTCCTCATTGGTTGTTTGGCGAAAGTTGATGGCTTTGAACATGCCGAAGGCAGTTTTCAATTCCACTTCGGCAGTGGATTGAATGAGACTTTCATGCTCTAGTCTGTGTGCAATCAAATCTGCAATGGATACCACCTTCATGTTGTGACGCGTCGCCAATTTGACAAGCTCGGGAAGCCGTGCCATCGAACCATCCTCATTCATAATTTCAACAATCACACCGGCGGGTTCGAACCCTGCGAGACGGGCGAAGTCGACAGCTGCTTCAGTGTGCCCAGGTCTGCGGAGTACACCGCCGGCTTTCGCTCGGAGTGGAAAAATATGCCCTGGCTTTCCCAATTCACTTGGTTTTGTTTTGGCATCAATGAGGGCATTGATTGTTTTTGCCCGGTCACTGGCGGAAATGCCCGTGGTGCAACCATGACCAATCAAGTCTACCGAGACCGTGAAGGGTGTTTCATAGGCCGCATTGTTCGACTGAACCATCAAGTTCAATTCCAGTTCATCGCATCGCGATTCAAGCAATGGCGCACAAATCAGACCGCGACCATGAGTTGCCATGAAGTTGATGACTTCTGGGGTTGCGTGTCGAGCGGCAATGAGAAAATCACCTTCATTCTCTCGGTCCTCATCGTCCACGACAATGATGATTTCTCCGCGGCGAATGGCATTGATGGCCTCAGGAATGGTGTTCAATTGCGACATGTTGTGCGAAGGTAATGCGGTGATGGGCAGCAGCGTCTCCTGAGAGTATCTTTGGGGCATGATTCGTCCAATTGTGGCCTACGGTGATCCAGTACTGAAGAAGGAAGCAGAAGAGGTAGAAAAACAACACCCTGGGTTGCCTGAATTAATTGAGGATATGTGGGAGACGATGTATGCCGCTGACGGAGTTGGCCTCGCTGCGCCCCAGGTCGGTTTGTCCCTCCGTCTTTTCGTTGCGGATGGCAGTCCGTTTGGGGAGGGAGAGGATGGAGATCCCGGCTGTCGTGATTTCAAACGAGTTATGATTAACCCTGTGCTTTTTGACCTTTCCGAGGATGAAACAGTGATGGAGGAAGGTTGCCTCAGTATTCCGGGCATTCGCGAGCCGGTGACGCGTTCAGTCAGAATAGGCGTCGAATATTTTGATGAAAACTGGAATTTGATTGAGGAACAACTTGACGGATTGGCTGCGCGAATTGTGTTGCATGAAAACGATCACCTTGATGGCGTGATGATTCCCGATCACATTGCGGCAACAAAGCGCCAGCTGCTTCAGGGAAAGTTAAGAGACATTGGTATGGGTAAAGTGAAAGTCGATTATCGAATGAGGTTTCTGAAAAGCAAGAAACGTGGTTGAGGTAAAAT